>CASDUD010000130.1 GCA_949283725.1 uncultured Ruminococcus sp. | reverse complement strand
CGACTGTGCCAGCACCGGCGCATCGTTCATTCCGTCACCAACAAAGACCAATGTCCGCCCCTTCTTCAACGCCTTACGATACTGCTGCATATGCGCAACCTTATCACCTGGCAGACACTTGGCGTGTACTGCATCAAGTTGAAGGGCGGTGCCCACTTGCTGTGCCGCTGATTCACTGTCACCCGTAAGCATTGCCACGCAGCTAACCCCCGCCTGGCGCAGTCCCGCTACAGTTGCCTCGGCATCTGCCTTTGGGCGATCCGCAATTAGAAGATATCCGACATACCGCCCATCCACCGCGACATGAACCGCCGTACCTGGCTCAGACGGTGTTTCTGCTAAAATGCCCACTTTTTCCAGATACGCATGATTGCCCACCAACACATGCATACCATCAATTTGTGCCGAAACGCCATATCCCGCCTGCTCCTGCACTTGGGTGACTCGTGTCCGATCAAGGGGGACGCCATACGCTTCCCGCAGCGACTGGGCAATAGGATGGTTAGAAGACGATTCCGCTAACGCTGCCAGTTCCAATAGCTTTTGCGCTGTCATATGCACTGGATGCTGTGCTACCACATGAAACTTCCCTTCCGTCAGCGTGCCGGTCTTGTCCATCACCACGATCTGTGCCCGGGAAAGTGCCTCTAAATAGTTGCTGCCTTTGACAAGAATGCCCTGCTTTGAAGCTGCGCCAATGCCGCCAAAAAAGTTCAACGGCACCGAGATCACCAGTGCGCACGGGCAAGAGATGATAAGGAAGGTCAATGCCCGATAGATCCACTCTGAAAAGAGCTGGTGCAACACCAATGGCGGAATCACCGCCAATAAAACGGCGGCAATCACCACACAAGGCGTATAATAACGAGCAACCCGGGTGATAAACTGTTCTGTCTTTGCCTTGCGGGAAGCAGACTGTTCCACCATCTCCATAATCTTTGCCGCCGTGGACTCCGATGCTGGCTTAGTCACTTCCAGCTCTACCGCACCGCTTAGGTTCACAAAGCCGCTGCATACACTGTCCCCCACTTGTGCCGCCGCAGGCATTGACTCCCCCGTCAAGGCAGCCGTGTCCATCGTGGTCTGTCCCTGGCAAATGACGCCGTCCAGCGGAAATTTTTCGCCAGGCTTTACCAAAATATGCTCACCCACCGCCACTTCATCTACCAGTACCGTTTCTTCTTTTCCATCCCGCAGCACCGTCGCTTCATCCGGACAAAGATCCAGCAAGTCGGAAACTGCCTGGCGAGAACGTCCTACGGCAATCTTTTCGAAAAGCTCTCCCACTCGATAGAACAGGATGACTTCTACCGCCTCGGGATACTCCCCGATGATAAAAGCAGCAATGGACGCCAGTGCCATCAAAAAATTTTCATCAAATATCTGCCCATGGGCAATATTGCGCCCCGATTTCACCAGTACGCTCCACCCAGGAATTAGGTAAATGGCTAAAAAGATCAGCGGCTCTGCCCACCATGGCATTGCCACCCAATGAGTCACCGCCAACGCAGCGGCAAACAACCCCGCCCCCACCAAAATCACCATCAGACTTTTCTTTTGTTGCCTTGTCATATGCAATCACTCCATTCTGTCATGACCCACACCCCTCAATGGCGCGTTACTTTACGAGAATTTTGCAGTCCGGTTCAACTTTACGCACACACTTCTGCGCCGCTTTCAGAATCCTTGGGAAATCTTCTTCTGCCGCTTCCAGCGTGAGCTTCTGTGTCATAAAGCTGATGTTTGCCGAGATGACTCCGTCCAGCTTTCCAATCGCCGTCTCCATCTTTGCCGCACAGTTGGCACAATCTAAATTCTCCATACGAAATACTTTTCTCATATTCGTTTCCTCCCGCATTTTATTTGAACGTCTGTTCATATGTTCATTATATCATGTATAAATACATTTGTCAACCCCTTTTTGCAAAAAAATTGGAGCAATTCTGCACAAAAATATATTATGTTGCCGTCCGATGATAAGCAGTATGCTTTAGAGGAACGTGAGCAAGAGAAAGGATATACATATAAAACTTGAAAATCAAAATGAATAACGTCATTCAGAGAATCAAACAAATGAATCACTTTCCGAATAACTAATTTCAAAATCGCCCAGACGTTTTCAATGTACTTTCGGCCCATTCAGTGATTGCATTCAGCCCAATTCCTCAAAATACTCTCTGGTTTCCTTTTAAACTATAACCTTCCATTCGGCATTTTAAGACTCACTCTCTTAAATCTTTACTATAAACTCATTTGTTTTATTACACCTTACTTTATTCGCATTCTCAATTTGTTTTACTATAATGTGTGTACTGTAGCTACGTAAAAGGCATGAATTCTTGACAGGTTTTATCAGGCATGTTATAATTTTACATAAACTGAGATATGTTTTTCTCACCTAATCGGTGCATCTATCCAACCGTGATATGTACCGCCCAAAACATATACTTCCCCCATCTATCGAGGAGATTGGAGAATTGTTATGCTGGCACTGATTGCCGCCTATGCGCAAAATCGCACCATAGGTGCAGAAGGCGTGATTCCTTGGCATATTCCCGGAGAACAGCGACGATTTCGATGGCTGACGACCGGTCAGACTGTTATTATGGGACGCCGCACCTTTATAGAAATCGGGAGGCCCTTGCCAAACCGTACAACTATTATTCTATCTCGTACCAAAACCTATCAGACACCGAACTGCTTCACAGTGCGTTCACTGGAAGAGGCATTGGAACGAGCTGCAACCCGCCACACTTTCATTGCTGGCGGAGCAGCACTGTACACGGCGACCCTTGAAATGGTAGAAAAAATGTTCCTTACAGAGATCCACGCCACGGTGCCGGGAGACACGTTTTTTCCAACCTTTCCCGAATCTGACTTCCGGCGCAAAGTTGTTGCCTCTTTTTCCGGCGAGCTGCCCTATACTTATGTAACTTATACACGTATACGATGACACACCAAAATACCAGTAGTAAAAGCAGCGGATAAATATCCCTGAATGCATCATGCCAGACGCATTTGGTATCATTTATACGTATTTTTTCATATAACGAAACAAAAAACCTTACAGATCGGTATACTTTCCGAACCTGCAAGGTTTTTATGAATGCGTCAGACAGAATAAGGAGATAAGAGCTTCCTGTCATGCTGTATGCAGTGTTTGTACTTAGAGACTGGCGAACAGTTCCACCTTTTTCTGCTGAAATTCTTCTGACAGAATGCCAGCTTCCTTTAACTCATTGAGCTTCTTGATTTTTGTTGGTATATCAATCCTGCACAATAACAGGGGCACCATTCTGCCCTTTTTGCAGTTTTTCAGGATTTTGTGTTGGCGGAGAACGTCCAGCATTTCCTTACATTTTACTGCCTGTTCGTCTACACTAAAACCTATGAGCATTTCAAATCTGAGCGTCAGTTCATTCTCCTCGCTGTCTACATATGTGATCTCTATGTTGTTATCAGTCGCCAGATTTTGCGTGTTGTTGGACATCATTTCCTCTGCCATGGATACCGTTCTTTTCACAATTTGAAATCTATATTATATGGATGAAAATCAATGTACTCTTTACCTGCTTTTATTACACAAATTGTTGCGGAGACATATGCCCTATCTAAAACATTCTCTGTTTTTCACAAAATAATAGATGCAATTGGTATGCAGTTTTTATGGTTATACGGCAATTCTACACACATATATCTAAGTAAAAGTTCTAAAATTATGCACAACACACAACGCACTTGTTACGACATATTTAATTTACAAAATCGAAACAAAATAATCCGTTTCGAGGGGTTGACAAGCATCGGTTTATTTGATATAATTATAAAGCTGATTGCAGAAAGAAAGGCGAGTGTGCTGGAATTGGCAGACAGGCACGTTTGAGGGGCGTGTGCTTCGGCGTACGGGTTCAAGTCCCGTCACTCGCACCACTCCAAGCGGAGCATATAACTTCATAAATATGTTTATGGACAGGTGGCTGAGCTGGTCTAAGGCGCACGACTGGAACTCGTGTATACGTTAATAGCGTATCGAGGGTTCGAATCCCTCCCTGTCCGCCACATCTAAACGCAATGATTGATAAAAAAATCGTTGCGTTTTTCTTTATGTCAAAAACAGTGTATCTGCGTTGGTTTCTCCCTGTTTTAAAGCACCTTGAAATAACATCAATCATTTCTTTGGAGAAAAATAAAAGAGCAAAGGAACGAAGGGGGTGGGGGCATTTTGTCGTTTCTTTGCATAAGCGCTGTTTCTTTGGAGAATAGGCGTTTTTTTGATTAAAACCACAAATAAGCAACCCCCGGCACAAAGCCGGGTTTTTCCGTAAACGCTCCATAAGGGCTCAGAATACAAGCCACGCCTTGAAAGGCGCACCAACACGGACGCATGTGGCTACGTTCTTCAGCGTAATTGTTACAGCTTACCCGTTAAACGGGTCTGAATCGTCCAGCGTAAGTTGCCTTGCTAACCTGTCCTCTTCAAGCTGGCGCTGAATGTATTCGGTGATTGCTTTTGTATTCTTTCCAACAGTGTCAACATAGTACCCCCTGCACCAGAATGAACAATTTCGATACTTGTACTTCATGTTGCTCCACTTGTTGTAGGTCATAATACTGCTCTTACCCTTCAGATATCCCATGAAAGAAGACACCGAATGCTTAGGCGGTATCTCTCTACGAACATATGAATATGATCTGGGCAAGCCTCTGCTTCTAGCAAAGTTACTCCATACCAATTACAAAGTTGTCTCAATATCTGACCTATCTCTAGTCTCTTCGTTCCATAAAACACTTTTCTATGGTATTTTGAAGCAAACACAATGTGATACTTGCAATTCCACTTTGAATGTGATAAACTATGTGTGTCATTTACTTTGCAATAACCTCCTTTTGATTTTTTTGCAGTTGGTAGCTGCAAACTTATTATAATCAAAAGGAGTTGTTTTTTCAAGGATGATGGCTATAAGCTTTTCTGTCCCCGGCCTAGCCGGATTTTCTAAATACAAAGATGCTCGCCAATACGCAAAGTATTGGTGAGCATCTTTGTTTCATCCAACAAAAAATCTGACGGAGTAATCTGCACACTGGATTGAATCAGTGTTTGCCTAAAAATGCAAAATGCCGATATAAATTGCCGTATATAAGGGCTTCTCGCGCAATGCTATGCAATATGCATCTTCTCTTCGGGAAAAGTAAGAAAGCGTCCCATGCCCAGCTATCGATACCTTGTACGAATCCGTGAAAAAACAAATACGTTGTCATCCATTACGCAAGTCCTGAAAGCACAGCAAACTGCGCCTTCAACGCCGGATAAATTTCCCGATACAGCTGATAATACGATTCATATATCGGCACATTTCCCGCCTGTGGCACCTGTGTCTTATCAGTCTTGACAATCGCTTCACACGCCTGCGGCACGCTGTCATAGAGTCCTGCCCCGACAGAAGCCAAAATTGCCACACCTAAGGAAGGACCTTCCTTTGATGTCACGGTTTTGACCGGACAGTTATAGAGATCCGCAAGCATACTACGCCACAGCAGGGATGTACCGCCGCCGCCGCATGCCATCATATCTGAAACAGAAATTCCCATTTCTCGGAACACTTCCACACAGTCCCGCAGCGAATAAGTTACCCCCTCTAATACTGCCCGGAGCATATCGCGTTTGGTATGCATGGCGGACAAGCCGAAGAACACACCCCGTGCATTGGGGTCAAGATGTGGCGTGCGCTCACCCATAAGATAAGGCAAATACAAAAGCCGGTTTGCGCCTACAGGCACTTGCGCAGCTTCCTTGTCCATAAGGTAATAGGCATCTACATCCATCAGTGCAGCTGTCTGTTTTTCAGCATCGCAAAAGTTATCCCGGAACCACTTTAGGGATAGACCTGCCCCCTGTGTCACCCCCATAACATGCCAACTGCTTGGTACGGCTGCACAACAGGTGTGTACCCGACCCTTAACATCCATAGCCATGGAAGAGGTGTGGGCAAACACTACGCCGGACGTGCCAATAGTGGTGAATGCCTTGCCATCCTGCACCACACCGGTGCCCACGGCTGCCGCCGCATTGTCTCCCGCACCACCAACTACTACAGTTTCCTCACAAAGCCCCAGCATTTCTGCCATGTCACAGGTCAATGTACCGGTCACTTCACAGGACTCGTGAACCTCTCCGAGCAGGCTCTTGTCGATTTGCAAAATCCGGAGCAGTTCATCCGACCAGCAGCGGTGCGCCACATCCAGCAGCTGCATCCCGGAGGCATCGGATACCTCTGTTGCATATTCGCCGGTAAGTACCAGACGCAGATAGTCCTTTGGCAGAAGGATGTGGCGGCACTTTTCATAAACCTCTGGCTCATTGTTGCGCACCCAGAGAATCTTTGCCGCCGTCCAACCAGTGAGTGCTGGATTGGCGGTGATTTCCATGAGTTTATCCGCTCCAACTGTGCGATTCATCTCATCCACCTCTGCGGCGGTACGCTGGTCGCACCAAATAATCGATTTGCGCAATACGTTATTTTCGCCGTCAAGCATAACCAATCCATGCATCTGTCCAGAAATACCGATGCCGCGAATCTCCTCCTTTGACACACCGCTTTTCGAAACGACTGTTTGAATCGTACGAATCATCGCATTTTTCCAATCATTGGGATCTTGTTCTGCATAGCCATTTTGTGGCTGATACATCGGATATTCGATGGTGGCACTTGCCATCACCGCACCGTCCTCCCGGAATAACACAGTTTTAGTACCGCTAGTCCCACAGTCTACACCAATTACATAAGCCATAGAATATCGTTCCTTTCCAAGCTGCCCGATTTGACGAAATTCAGCTCTGATATTGGTTTTATTCTATCAAAATTTATAGAAATTGTCAAGGCAGTTACAGTGAGATAAGATAAGAAAAGGCGACACCACACAGAGATTGTGCGGTATCGCCTTAGCGCAACATCTTACGTTTTGACGGTAAGGATTTCCAAAAGTTGACGCAAATTTTTCTTACCAAAAAACGGCTTTCCTCCATCCACCACTAAACATGGCACGCTCATAATTTGATACTTATCCCGCAATGCTGGAAAGCGGCTGAGTTCGTACACTTCCGCTGTTACCAGCGGACTTTCTGCCGCCAGACGCTGTGCCGATGCCACCAGTTCCGGACAGAGCGTACAAGACAGTGTTACAAAAATTTGCAGCTGGTTGGATTTAGACAATCGTTCGATTGCGATCTGTTCCTGCGGTTCCAGCGGCTTGCCCGCCCCAGCGGCATGCAACAGTCCCAATACGAACGAAGTGAACTCATGCCCGCCGGGAACTCCATGAAACGCCAACCCCGTTGGTGTAGTGCCATCCGCATGAAAAATCCGCACACAGGGGCGAAACGGTTCCTCCTCTGAATCGTTCGCCTGAACAAGAGAAAGCCTCTCTGTACGAGTTGCCAGCGTCTCCATATACAGCCGCAATTCCTGCGAAGCCGACGTCTCATCCAAATATAAGCGCAATACCAGCGGCTGCTGCATCCGGGCAAATGCTGCGTCCAGCTGAGCGAGCATCTCTTCTGAAAAAAGTGTATCCGCTGATTTTGATTTGTTTTCCAACGTTTCCCCTGGCACGGATGTGTTTTCTGACTGATAGGCAGTGCGTGTGGGCATCTGAGGAATAATGCCCGTTTTTTGCTGCATCGCCGCCGCATATTTTTCCAATGCCGCCGCTGCCGAGGCACCATCACTCACCGCCGTAACCACCTGCCGCAGATCCTTTTCACAGAGATCTCCAGCGGCATACAAGCCTGCCACATGCGTACTTCCATCCCGTCCAGTCAGCACATAGCCTTGCGTATTGCGTTGAACTGCATCCGGCAGCAGTGAAGTCTCCGGCGCATAACCTGCAAAGACAAACACCCCAAAGGTGTCTCCTGCCTCTGCATGATACTCTGTCACCTTACCTGTAGTCAAATTTCGCCAGCGAATGGTGCGCAGGACACTATCACCCGAGGCAGACTCCACCACCGTCTCATAGTGTATTGAAATTTTCTCATGCTGCCGGGCACGATCCGCGACGGCTCTGGCACAGGTAAAATCCGGCTCTCGAATGAGCAGCGTCACGTGCTTGGCATACTTAGTGAGAAAAACGCTCTCTTCTGCTGCCGCAAATCCGCCGCCAATAACAAAAACTTCCTTGTCGGTAAAGAACTCTCCATCACACGTAGCACAATACGCCACACCATGTCCCTGAAACTGTTCCTCACCGTCAAAGCCCACCTTTCGCGGACGTGCGCCCGTTGCCGCTAATATGCCACAGCACTGTAAATCGCCCTTAGTTGTGCGGACGGTTTTCACATCACCATCCAGCAAAAGTTCTGTCGCCTCTGCTTGGAGAAATGCTGCTCCGAACGCCTCTGCCTGTCGGCGCATGGTATCAGTTAAATCAGTACCA
>CASDUD010000129.1 GCA_949283725.1 uncultured Ruminococcus sp. | reverse complement strand
TGGTTACGCGATCCCGTAGTTTTGGGGGAATGGTGCAACTTAGTTATTGATCAGCTTATCTTCATCGCTCCAGCTGTACAGCTTGCGGATTTCTGTACCGACCTGTTCTGCCGGATGCTCTGCCGCCAGCTTGCGCATCGCCTTGAAGTGAACCTGACCGCCAGCGTCGGACATATCCAGCAAGAAGTCCTTTGCAAACGTACCGTCCTGAATATCGGACAGCACCTTCTTCATAGCCTTCTTGGTTTCTTCGGTGATGATCTTCGGGCCAGTGATATAATCGCCATATTCTGCTGTGTTGGAGATGGAGTAACGCATACCTGCAAAGCCACTCTGATAAATCAGATCTACGATCAGCTTCATCTCGTGGATGCACTCAAAGTATGCATTTCTCGGATCATAGCCTGCCTCGACCAGTGTCTCGAAACCAGCCTGCATCAGCGCGCAGACACCGCCACAGAGGACTGCCTGTTCGCCGAACAGGTCGGTTTCTGTCTCAGTGCGGAAAGTGGTCTCCAATACGCCGGCTCTTGCACCGCCGATGGCGAGACCATATGCCAGCGCAATATCCATGGCCTGACCGGTGGCGTCCTGCTCTACAGCTACCAGGCACGGAACGCCCTTGCCCGCCTGATATTCTGAACGAACGGTGTGTCCCGGACCCTTTGGTGCGATCATGGTAACGTCAACATCTGCCGGCGGCTTGATGCAGCCGAAGTGGATGTTAAAGCCGTGGGCGAACATCAGCATATCGCCTGCCTTGAGGTTCGGTTCAATGCTTTCCTTGTACAGCTTTGCCTGCTTTTCATCGTTGATCAGGATCATGATGATATCAGCCTGCTTCGCAGCTTCTGCCGCTGTATATACTTCAAATCCCTGTGCTTCTGCTTTTGCCCAGGACTTGCTGCCTTCATACAGACCGATGATAACTTTTGCGTTGTCTCCCAGCGATTCTTTGGCATTCAGGGCGTGTGCGTGTCCCTGGCTGCCATATCCGATGACTGCAATGGTTTTGCCATACAGTTTGGAGATATCGCAATCTTCCTGGTAATACACTTTTGCAACATTGTTTCCCATGGTAAAGACTCCTTTACTTGAATGTAAAAATATATTTGGCGGCTCAGGCATCTTTTAAGCAGGAGCTGCCTCTTTCCAGAGCCACGATCCCGGTACGGCACATTTCCAGAATGCCATAGGGCTTGAGCAGCTCAATGAAAGCATCAATTTTAGTGGATACCCCACGAATTTCGATCACCAGTGCTTCTGGCGAATAGTCGGTAATTTTTGCCCGGAATACATCTACCACGGACATGATATCCTGCCGCTTGTCTGCTACATTATAGATCTTGATGAGCAGCAGTTCTCGTGCCACCGTCTCGTCCCGTTTCATGACTTTTACTGTCTTGACATCGTACATCTTTTCCAGCTGTCTTACGATCTGGTCACAGATGGCCTTGTCACATCGGGTGGAGATGGTGATTCTGGAGAACTCTGGCGACTCTGTTTCGCCGACTGTCAGCGTATCGATATTAAATCCTCGCCGAGTGAACATCCCTGAAACACGGGACAGTACACCGGAATGATTGGAAACGAGGATGGAGATTACAAAGCGTTCGATTTTTTCCATAGCCATACACCTCACTTACATAGATGCCGGATCCACGATAATGTCGTCGATCGAGCCGCCCGGCGGCAGCATCGGCAGAACAAAGGCATCGCAGTCGATGGCACAATCGATCAGCACCGGCCCCGTCTCAGCGAAAGCTTTCGGGAGGATCTCCTTTAACTGCGTCATATTCATCGCACGATAGCCGGGCAACCCGAATGCTTCAGCGAGTTTTACGAAATCGGTCTTGCGTGCCAGCGTGGTATTGGAATAGTGCTTATCATAAAACAGTGTTTGCCACTGGCGCACCATGCCAAGCACCCCATTGTTCATAATAAAGATCACGACCGGGGTCTGGTTGGTGACTGCTGTTGCCAGTTCATTCAGATTCATGCCAAAGCTGCCGTCACCGGTGACAAGCACAGTCTTTCTTCCCGTTGCAGTCGCAGCACCGATGGCGGCACCCAATCCGAAGCCCATTGTCCCCAGTCCGCCGCTGGAAATAAAGGTACGGGGTGTTTCAAAAGGATAGTGCTGTGCCACCCACATCTGATGCTGACCGACATCGGTGGCAATGATGGTATCCTTGTCCGTCATTTCTGCCAGAGCATCGATGGCGGTGAAAGGTGTCAGTTCGTCTGGATTCTGCTTTTCTAGTTCCTTTGTTGTCTGTACTAGTTCTGCCACACGTGCCATCCACTCCGGATGCGTTTGCGGCTCTATGGCATCGGTGATCTTTTGGAGGATGTCCTTCATGGAACCTGTGATGCCGAGTTCTGCTCGAACATTCTTGCAAAGTTCCGAAGCATCGATATCGATGTGAATGATCTTGGCATTGCGGGCATATTTGGCGGTGTTGCCCGTACCTCTGTCGCTGAAGCGGCAGCCAGCTGTGATGATGAGATCGGCTTCATTCTGTCCGATGGAGGAAGCATAGTGGCCGTGCATCCCTTCCATGCCCAGAAAGCGAGGATTGGATGTAGGAATTGCCGAGATACCCATCATGGTGCAGCCGATGGGGGCATCAATTTTTTCAGCGAGTGCTTCAATTTCTGCGGTTGCGTCATCCGAGATGGCACCGCCGCCCACATAAATATATGGCTTCTTGGCACTGCGGATCATCTCCACTGCCGCTGCGATGGATGCTTCTGTGCAAGTGGGAACAATGTCCCGCTGTACCATATCCGCCGGTGTGTATTCATACAAAGCATTTTGTACATCTTTTGGAATGTCCACCAGTACCGGACCTGGTCTACCGGATTTGGCGATGTGGAACGCTTCTCGGATGGTATCCGCCAGATCTTCTACCCGTTTGACCAGGAAATTATGTTTGGTAATGGGCATAGTCACACCTGTAATGTCCACTTCCTGGAAACTATCCCGTCCAATGAGGGAGTTGGGGACGTTGCCAGTGATGGCCACCAGCGGGATGGAGTCGAGATAGGCGGTGGCAATGCCGGTGACCAAGTTGGTGGCACCGGGTCCAGAAGTGGCGATGACCACGCCGACTTTGCCAGTAGAACGGGCATAGCCGTCTGCGGCATGGGCAGCACCTTGTTCATGGGCCGTGATAATATGGGTTATGCGTTCCTGTGCCATGTACAGGGCATCATAGATGTCGATCACTTGACCGCCCGGATAGCCAAATACGGTCGTAGCGCCCTGTTCGATGAGGGTTTCTACAATAATCTGAGAACCTTTTAACTTCATTGTGCTTCACCTTTTATGAAAAATTGAAAATTTCGTATCAAAGATACAGTGCTGGATGGGCTTGTCGAGTACGACCCGAAGCGATATGCCAAAAGGAAATGGCACGCTCTCTGCCGGATATTTTTTCGAATATGGCAGCGACGGCGGGACGCGCAGGATTTTATCTGTATTGCCCCCACCATCATAAAAAAAGCCTTCGGCTGTGTGCCCGAAGGATTCCCATCATCATGCAAGCGTACCGACAAAGCGGCAGCCGTTTACATATCCCAGTGGAATCAGGGTCTGCACAGCACAAATTACTTACGCTTCGGGTCTGAATGACTCGAGACGCAAATTCCACTAGAATCATGCGCGCTTTGCAAGCGCACAATTTGTCTGCGTGGCTGTACATATACCCTTCACTTCCTGTTCTCTGAAAGAGATTTGCAGCACCACTTAGATGCTATACATCCACTTTGCCGCACGATGCCTGTGCGTTGCAAATCTTGCTGCTATAAATTTAGTATAGCACTTCAAATTCTGAAAAGCAAGCATCCCGTTCGCTTTTTTACACTTTGGACATTTTTTATTCAATTGTACACATTAAATGAAGAGAAAACGGTGAAATTTTCGTAAAAGGGAAAGAAATTTTCGAAAAAACTTGACAATCTAAGAAAATCAGGCTATAATGAGAATATCATAACAATGAAAAGCGCAGAAGGGAACCAAGAGGACGTGATCTCCCTCCAGAGAGCCGGCGGCTGGTGTGAGCCGGTGGGCGTGCGTTCAGGATAACTCCTCCCAGAGCTGCAAAGCGGAACCTGTGTCTCATTGGGGCGGCGATACGCCGGATGTTCCAAATGGGATATAGCAGTAAGCTGCGCCGGCGGTTCGCCGTTATCCGAACACACATGAACAGGAATTTTTAGGGCATCTTAGAGATTCCGGCGTGTGACTGAGTGGGTGCAGGGGAATTCTGCGCCAATGAAGAGTGGTACCACGGAGAAAGCTTCGTCTCTTCCATACAGCAGGCAATATGCTGTAGGGGAGAGCTTTTTTATTGCCTGCTAAGCGATTTCTCCCCGATGAAACGGTTAGATATGGAAAGGAAAGATGAATTATGAAACACGTAGAACAGTATGCCCCGCAGTTTTTTCCGGTGCAAAATCCGCCGATGCGCTGGGCCTCTAAAAATATCATTGAAAAGGCACCGATTTGGTGCAGTGTGGATCTTCGGGACGGGAACCAGGCTTTGATCACGCCGATGAGCCTCGAAGAAAAGTTGGAATTTTTTAAGGTGCTGGTGCAGATCGGCTTTAAGGAGATTGAAATCGGCTTCCCGGCGGCATCGGAGACAGAATATGAATTTTGCCGCACGCTGATCGAACAGGATATGATTCCCGATGATGTGACCATCCAGGTGCTGACACAGGCACGGGAGCACATCATTGCCAAAACATTTGAGGCACTCAAGGGGGCAAAACATGCCATTGTGCATCTCTATAACTCCACTTCTGTGGCACAGCGGGAACAGGTATTTAAGAAGAGCAAGGAAGACATCATCAAGATTGCGCAGCTGGGAGCAGAACTCTGTAAGACATATCGGGAAAAAACACCAGGACACTTCCAGTTTGAATACTCGCCGGAGAGCTTCACTGGTACGGAACCGGAATTTGCGCTGGAGATCTGTAACGCTGTGCTGAAAATCTGGGAGCCAACGCCGGAGGATAAGGTGATCATCAATCTGCCGGTGACAGTTTCACATTCTATGCCGCATGTCTATGCCAATCAGGTGGAGTACATGAATGATCACCTCTATAAGCGTGAAAATGTTGTCATTTCCCTGCATCCGCATAATGACCGAGGCTGTGCCGTGGCAGATAGCGAACTGGGACTGCTTGCCGGCGGTGACCGGATTGAAGGCACACTCTTCGGAAATGGGGAGCGCACGGGTAATGTAGATATTGTAACATTGGCACTGAATATGTATTCCCAGGGCGTAGACCCCGAACTGGACTTTTCCAATATGCCTGCCATCGTGGAGATCTATGAGCGCGTCACCCGAATGCGTGTCTATGAACGTTCGCCTTATAGCGGTCAGCTGGTCTTTGCTGCCTTCAGCGGTTCGCATCAGGATGCCATTGCAAAGGGAATGCACTGGCGAGAGGAACACGACTGCAAGCAGTGGAACGTCCCCTATCTGCCCATCAACCCCGAGGATGTGGGCAGAGTGTACGAGGCAGATGTCATCCGTATCAACAGTCAGTCCGGCAAGGGCGGCGTCAGCTATCTCATGGAAACGAAGTTCGGTTATCACATTCCAGTGAAAATGCGGGAATCGCTGGGCTATCTGGTCAAAGGCGTGTCTGACCATGCCCACAAGGAATTGCTGCCGGAGGAAGTGCTGCAGATTTTCCGGGAACACTATGTCAACATCGAAATACCCATCGCGCTTCCGGAGGTGCATTACACGCAGAAAGCGGACGGCGTCATCGGTGCATCGGTGACGATCTCCTATGCAGGAAAAACAGAAGTGATCCAGGCAGACGGAAACGGGCGGCTGGATGCCGTTTCAAATGCGGTGAAGGCATATCTGGATATGGAATTTGCCCTCACCACCTATACAGAACACGCACTCGAGGTACACTCCAATTCAAAAGCGGTTGCCTATGTAGGACTGGAAAAGGACGGAAAGACCTATTGGGGCGTAGGCGTTCATTCAGATATCATCAATTCTTCTATCTCAGCCTTTTTGAGTGCGCTCAATGCATTGGTTTGTGAGCAGTAAAGGGGACGATATGGAGAAAAAATGTTTCGCACAGTTGCCGGAAGGATACACCGAACAACTACGCATAGACTTGCAAAAAGACAAAAAACTCGCACTGCTCGTCAACGGGATCGCAATTGTGCTGATGCTAGGGCTGTTGGTGCTTGGCTGCTTGCTGGTTCCGTTTTCCGCCTTCTTTTCGGATGCAGGTACGGGAGATGGCGTTCGGATGGGGGCATTTCTGGCGAAGGGAATTTTTCTTTTGGTGGGTTTGCTTGCCTATCTGGCGCTGCATGAATTGACCCATGGCATATGCATGAAGATTTTTGGTTCTCAGACTGTTCGGTATGGCTTTACGGGGCTGTACGCCTATGCCGGAAGTCAGGAGTACTACCGAAAGGTTCCCTACCTGATGATTGCTCTGGCGCCCATTGTGCTTTGGGGCGTGGTGCTGGGGATCGCCGCAGCACTCGTTCCACTTGCTTGGTTCTGGCCAGTGTATTTCCTTCAGGTGGTCAATATCTCCGGTGCCAGCGGTGATCTATATGTTACCTGGAAGTTTTCCCAGCTGCCCAAGGAGATACTGGTGCAGGATTCTGGCGTAGCTATGACTGTATTTGGCAAGACCGATGAAACATAAGAACAAGTTCTAAGAGCCTGCTCTGCATCTCTTCGCACGCCTAGATAAGAAACAGGTTCTAAAACAAAAGACCTCCCGGACAGTTTGGACAACTATCTGGGAGGTTTCTCATTTTAGAACTTGTGCGCATAGAGTCTGCCCCACCTTTCTCTATGCGCACAAGTTCTTATTTTTTGCGAGCCTGCCGTACCATTTGCCGCAACTCGGAAAAGGCGGCGGGCTCGCCCGCTTCTGCCAGCACCGTGAGCAGGTGCATCAGTGTTGCCTCTGTCTCCGGGTGGAGCATTCCTGTTTTTCGAGCGATGGAATTCTGGAAATAAGCCAGCGGACAAGTTTGGTCATATTGTTCTTTT
>CASDUD010000128.1 GCA_949283725.1 uncultured Ruminococcus sp. | reverse complement strand
CTTTGTGATCTATTATGCAAATTGCGATTCATCCGAGATGGCATCCCGGTATTTGTCTAAGTTTTCTAAAATCTTGCCAGTCCCCTCTGCCACACAGTCGAGTGGATATTCGGCGATGAACACCGGCATCCCTGTCTCCTTGTGGATCAGCTGGTCAAGTCCTCGTAGCAGTGCGCCTCCGCCTGTCAGGGTAATGCCATGGTCAATGATATCAGCTGCCAGTTCCGGCGGTGTCTGTTCCAGCGTGAATCGGATAGCATCTACAATTCGGGACAATGGTTCTGCCATGGCCTCCCGTACTTCTTTTGAAGAGATAACGACATTTTCAGGCAGACCACTCATCAGGTTTCTGCCTTTAATCTGCATGGTCTCCTCCCGATCTATGGGATAGGCACTACCGATTTGAATTTTAATGCTCTCTGCTGTTCGTTCGCCAATCAGCAGATTGTATCGCTTCTTAATATAATTGATGACAGCACTATCCAGTTCATCACCGGCACAGCGCACACTTTTGGAAACGACAATGCCGCCCAGCGAAATGACAGCAACTTCGCTTGTGCCGCCGCCGATGTCCACTACCATACAGCCTGTCGGTTCCGTTGTAGGAAGCCCAGCCCCAATGGCAGCAGCCATCGGTTCTTCCACGATCAGTACGGGCTTTGCCCCTGCCTGGTCGGCGGCCTCCCGCACAGCGCGTCGTTCTACTGCTGTGACGCCGGAGGGAATACAGATGATGACACGTGCCCGTGTGAGCATCGAGCCGCGCATGGCTTTTCGAATAAATTCCTGTAACAAAATGGTCGTGGTTTCAAAATCGGCGATGACACCGTCCTTCAGCGGACGTACGGCAACGATGGAGCCGGGCGCTCTGCCAATGACTTCCTTTGCTTCTTTCCCCACATATTTTGCCCGGTCGGTGTGGGTGTTCACTGCCACAACAGACGGTTCTCTAATAATAATGCCTTTTCCCCGCAGATAAACTAGGGTATTTGCCGTTCCAAGATCGATACCAATATCTTTTGTAAACATTCTGTTTGCTCCTTCTGGCATAAAAAGTGGTCAAGCCGTCTTGATGTGATATCCTATTTGGATGTGTGTTTCCAAAAATGAATTGGCACGTCTTTTTGACAAAATACGATGCAAAAATCCGTGTATTACACATGGCATGAAAAAACACACTAAGATACTAGAAAATAGAACACTGCCGCCTGAAAACAGGTGCAGTGTTGTCTTTTTGAGAGCCTGTTTTGTATCTCTTGATGTATGAAAAGATGCGAAATAAGCTCTCAGGCAATTTCACACAAAGATTGTGCGGTAGGTGCGCAATCCAAGCGCTTGTCAGATGACGTAAAAGCCATCCAGCAGTTTTTGTGCGGTGTTGCCATAAAGTCACAATTTCATTATACCACGAATTGCAAAGGATGACAATCATTTTTTCGGGAATTTTCTGTAGAATCAAATTTCTCTGTTTTCCTTAAAAATATAAAATAGTATGTATAGGTATTACAGCATTTCTCACAAAATTCAGCTAACCAGCTGGGTATCCTCCTATTCAATCGGTATCCTATGCCGTCATCAGGGCTGCTTATATAACAGCGGTTATTTTTTGGTGGTCAGCGCATAGATCTTGGGGGCTACAAAGATGCCGATGATGGTAAGGAGCACCTGTGCAATGTTGAATTTTGTCTGGAATCCAAAAGTGATGTCAGCGATATATAGGTGCAGTTCTTTGGTGTCCAGATGGAAGGGTGGCGTATAGTCCAGCCAACTCATAACTGCGATGTCTGCACATAAATTGCCCACGACGCCGCCGATTACCAAAGCGACAACAATGGTCACGATATAGATGAGAATTTTTTTGAACATAGGTGCAGTTGGGTTCCCACGCGGGTTTATTGTTGTGGAAACCATAAACTCCTTTCTGAAAAAAGATAGTCGTTTCTCGTACAGTACAAGCGCACTTAGGATAAACCGGTTGCGCCAAATCCACTCGTACCTCGGACGGTTGCATCCAGTAGGGGAACCTCCTGGAGTGTGGGGGTGAGGATGGGGAAAACCACCAACTGGGCAATACGCATACCCGATTCTACCACAAATGGCGCACTGCCATGGTTGACGAGTGGAATCTGCAATTCTCCCCGGTAGTCGCTGTCAACCAATCCTACGCTGTTGATGAGCGTAATACCATAGCGGGAGGATAGCCCTGAGCGAGGGAAAATGCATAGCACCACATCCCGCCGGTCGGGTGCCACGGCAATGCCAGTGGGAATTTTTATAATTTGTCCCGGCTCGAGCGTGATGGGCGTTTCGCACAGGGCATATAGATCATAGCCAGCACTATCCGGCGTAGCACGCATTGGCAGTTTGGCTTCGGGATGTAGTTTTTGAATGGACAGTTGCATAGTTTTTCCTTTCATTAGTCATTGAACCCCACGATAGAAAAGTCCTCGTGTGATAGGCATTTCGGCTTTCTGTTTCTGTAGATAGGCGTGCAGCACTTTTGGGGCGTTGCCGTACAGGGAGCAGTCCAGCAGCAAAAACGCAAGATGTGCCAGTGCTGTCTGTTTGTCCGCCATCCATGTGGGGACAGCGTTGTATAGGGTCGTGGTGTGGGTTTTGGGATGACAGCGTACAGGAAATTTTCGCCCGGTGCGGTCGGTTAGCGCATGGGTACATTGTCTACATCCGACTTCCGACTGAATGGGGCAGTTGCGCATTACCATCACTGGCTGATAGCCATAGGCATAGACCCCATAGGGAATATCAGCGGCCAGTTGTGTTTGCTGAGTGGTTAGTTCCGGAGAGAGTATGGCATCTGCCACCCCTTGTACCTGCAAAAAGGCGAGTGCCGCCTGATTGGCAATCGGAAATCCCATCCCAGTGTGACAAATCCACCCAGATCGTTTTCCCAAGTGCAGGTGGGCAGCATTCTCACAAAGTAGGTGGGAAAAACCGAGTATGTTTGCCTGTTTCAGCCAGGCGCATATTTGGGATTCATCTGGACAGAAACGAGGCAGTGTGAGCAAAACTTGTCCTCGGTACTGCGGCGGGATCGATACGATGTTTGCCATCACTGGGATCAGCAAAAACTCTACTGATGGTTCAGCCAGAAGAGCCGCACAGCTGTTGTCCCAGTCAGATAGCATGATACGATATCGTTGCTGCACGGCAGCCGATACGGCTTTCGATATCGACAGGGGAAACGCTTCTTTTTTAAGAACGGGGCGGGGGGTATAGGCAGCGATGCGTGCGGCATTCATCTGTTCCACGCAGGCGCGGCGCAATGCATTCCACGCAGAGGCTGGCAGCATAGAGATGCCGTCACAGTCCGCCGTAATGGTTTCCAGCCAATAGATTGTATCGCCTAGCTTTTCCATCTGTCTGGTCAGTTGTGTCAGATCCGTTGGCTTCGTTTTAGCAAGCAACGGCATTTCGCCTTGCAGTTCCACTTGATGTCCGTCATGATCATTTGCTGTTATCTGTACCGGTTGTCCTTGTTGTACCGTGATGTGCATAGACAGCGGCACTCGATTGCCAGGTTTTCGGTATAGCTGCTCCAGCCGGGGCAGGACATCTTTTGCCAGGAGGACATCTTCCTTCTTTCGAATACCGAACATCGCCTGGCGCTTGCCAGTATAATAGCCGTCCGTGAAGCCGCTTCGGGAAAAAACTGCTCGTAGAGAGTCCAGGTCAGGCTGTTTGCCTGCCCGTGCCTGTACTAGTGCAGTGACAGCAGCGGCAACATACTCTGGCCGTTTGCACCGTCCCTCGATTTTCAACGAGGTGACGCCATCTGCCATCAGTTGAGCAATATGGGGTACCAGACAGAGATCTTTTAGAGACAGCGCATACGTATCGGGTGTACTCACGGCCGAAAAAGGCAAGCGACACGCCTGGGCGCATCGCCCCCGGTTTGCACTGCGGGAACCAATCATAGCAGATAATCCGCACTGCCCGGAGACACACATACAAAGTGCGCCATGGACGAAATGCTCCACTTCGATATCACAGCGGCAGATGGCTACCAATTCATCTCTGGATAATTCTCGGGCGGTGACGACACGTGTCAGTCCCTGTTCTTTTGCCCAGCGTGCGCCCTCCGGCGTGTGTATGGTCATTTGAGTGGAGGCGTGCAGTGCCGTCCGAGGATATCGTTTTCGGATAAGCGACAATGCCCCTAGATCCTGTACGATCAACGCATCCACGCCGGCCGTCACTGCATTATCTAGAAAGTCAATCAACGCTGCAAATTCCTGCTCCAAAATCATTGTGTTGACTGTTAGATACAGTTTTGCGCCGTAGAGGTGACATAGTTGGATAGCATCCCGCAGTGCAGGCAGGGCGAAATTGTCAGCACGCTGGCGGGCAGAAAATGCCTTGCCGCCTAGATATACGGCATCTGCCCCGCAGCGCAGGGCAGCGGTCAATGATTCCATCGAACCGGCGGGTGCCAGAATTTCCGGGTGATTCATTTTGCGTTCTTTTCCCGTAGTTCTCTTTCGAGGGCTTCTACTTGGGTTTGGAGAGCCTGTACCTGCTGTAGGGCAGCGTCCCGTTCCAGACGTGCCTTTCCAGCTTCATCTACATATTCCTTCGCCTGTTCCCGTAGATTGTCCAGCTTGGCATTGGACTTGTTCAAATCGTCCAGCGCCGACAGTCCTACCATAATGGCGGCGGTGAATGGCGAGGCACTGCTATTGGTATCGGTGATTTCCGTGATGCGGGATTCCAGTGTGCGTGCCAGTCCGAATACATAATTGGATGATTCGGCCGTTTGGAGCGTGAAATCTTTGCCGCAGATCACGACTTTGACTTTATTCAGCATAAGCATACGTTCCTTTCAGTATGATTCCGTATCCGCAGCTAGCGTTATGCGGCTGGATGCGGGTATCGGCCACCCACAGTCGCACAAGCATCATACACTTGTTTGGTGGCAGGGTGCTGCCTATACAACATTATACAACATTTTTCGGCACTTGAAAAGTCCTTTTTCAAATTTTTTGCTTGATTGTTTGCGTATTTTTGTCGGTAACAATGCCCGGATTTGTGCCAGTTGAGCGACCCGCATATTTTTTATGCAGACATCTTATGGTTATCAATTCGGATATCGTGCTTGCAGAGTTTCCAGAATTTGTTTATTCACTTTGTTCACGTCTCCACAGCCTAGGGTAATGACCAGATCGCCCGGTTTCGCATGGTCACAGATATATTCTACGACTTGGTCAAAGTTGTGATATTTTCGCTCGTCGGTTGTTTCCGGATTGGACTCATCCTGTGGGAACCATATGGCTCCGGGAATTTTTTCGCCCAGCTGGCGGGTGAAAATGTGATAGGTGTTTTTTTCACGGGATCCCATAATATCCGTCAGCACAGCGTGATCCGGAATAGAAAGCGCCTCGGCAAATTCGTCGAGCAGCATGGCTGTTCGGGAGAAAGTGAACGGCTGGAATACCGCCCAAACTTCTCGAAAGGGCATATCCATCGCTGCTTTTAGTGTGGCTGCCAGTTCAGTCGGGTGGTGGGCATAGTCATCCACCAGTGTAATACCATTAACTTCTCCTTTTTTTTCAAAGCGTCTGCCGGCACCCCGGAATGCTGCAAGTCCCTTTGCCACATTTTCGAACGAAACACCAACATACATCGCTGCTGCCGCCGCTGCAGTGGCGTTGAGCACATTGTGTTCTCCTGCTACATGAAGAACGATCTCACCAAGATCCTTACCGCAATGCATCAGATGAAAGTGTGTTTCTAGCCCGGATACGTGCTGGATGTCTACCGGATAATAGTCACAATCTGGTGTGCTGCCAAAGGTGATGATTGTCTTTTCTGTAATGCCTTCCATGGCACGGCAAGTGTTGGTATCACTGTGGTTGTAAATCACCGCCTTGGAGGCCATTTCTGCAAACTGGTGGAAAGATTTAATGATGTTGTCCACTGTGCCGAAATAGTCTAGATGGTCAGCATCGATGTTGAGCAGTACGGCGACATCCGGATATAGCTTTAAGAAGGAGTCTACAAACTCACAGGATTCACACGTCATGATGTCACTCGATCCATATCGGCCGCTGCCGTGGATACAGGGCAGCTTGCCACCGATGAACGCTGAGAGATCCACACCAGCTGTATATAGAATCTGTGTCACCATAGAAGTGGCTGTGGTTTTACCATGGGTGCCTGCTACACAGATAGCGTTGTCAAACCAGCTGGTTACGATGCCCAGCAGTTCGCTGCGCTCCAGCACGGGTACGCCACTTGCCTTGGCAGCAATCAACTCGGGATTGTCTGCCATGATGGCGGCTGTATGCACGATCAGATCGGCTCCCTCGATATTCTCCGCTCGCTGGCCGAGAAAGACAGGAATCCCCATCGCTCGCACCGCCTGGAGCGTTTCTGTCTCGTTGTTGTCCGAGCCAGTAAGGTAAAAACCACGGGCATGAAGAATCTGTGCCAGCGGGTACATACCGCTGCCACCAATGCCAATCATATGGATATGCTTTTTCCCATCTAAAATCGTAATATTCAAAAAAATCACTCATTTCTTTATTGTAATATTCAAAATTATGGTGTATACTAATAAGTAACGTAATTCAATGGAGAAACGTTCTGCTACGTGGGGGACGTTTTCTCCTTTTTTTTTACGAATTTGAAAATTGGTTTTTGTATCAGCAAATGCAAGGCTATCATTTGCGTTGTAACAAATGGAGGAGGTCATCTTATGGAAATCACAGATATCAAAATCAGAAGAATCATCATGGAAGGACGGTTGCGTGCAGTCGTCTCTGTCACGATCGATAATATGCTGGCAGTACATGACATCAAGGTTGTACAAGGGGACG
>CASDUD010000127.1 GCA_949283725.1 uncultured Ruminococcus sp. | reverse complement strand
AGTTCATCAATAAATAGAATAATGCCGCCTTCGCTCTTCTTGATCTCATTTAGAACCGCCTTTAGACGTTCCTCAAACTCACCCCGGTACTTTGCCCCGGCAATCAAGGCGCCTAAATCCAATGAAAAAATCTTCCGATCTTTCAGATTATCCGGCACATCACCCCGAACGATACGCAGCGCAAGTCCCTCTGCAATCGCTGTCTTGCCCACGCCCGGTTCGCCAATCAGCACCGGATTATTCTTTGTCTTTCGAGACAAGATGCGGATCACATTTCGGATCTCACTGTCTCTGCCGATAACTGGATCAAGTTTCCCCTCTCGGGCTTTTTGCACCAGTTCCTGACCATACTTGTTCAATACATCATAAGTTTCCTCTGGATTCTGGCTGTCCACATGCTGGTTCCCCCGCACCTGCATCAAGGCTTTCAGAAAAGCATCCTTCTGCACGGAAAATGATTGCCATACCTTTTTCAGCGTCTCATCCGTAGCATCAAACAGACCCAGCATGATATGCTCTACAGATACATACGTATCTTTCATATGCTTGGCCTCTTTCTCCGCTTCTGTCAATGCCCGGTCTACTTCATAGGAAACATATACTTCATCTGCCTTGCGTCCGCTGCCCGTTACCGCAGGCAGCGCATCTATGGCATGGTGCAGCTGGTTTTGGATGGCATTCACATCCATACCCATCTTTTCAAACAGCTGGGCAATCAAACCATTTTCCTGCTCTAAAAGTGCGCACGCCAGGTGTACCTGCTCAATTTTCTGATTTTGGCTCTGTACTGCCAATGAATTGGCTGCCTGAATGGCCTCAATCGATTTTTGTGTCAACTTCTGTGCATCCATTTTGATTTCCTCCCATCCGATTCGCTTTTAAAACCTGACCACATTCAGAGAATGTTCCCGTGTATCCAGTGCATCCTCCATGTGGGCAATTCTCACAAACAATGCTCTTACAAACACAAGTCATCTACTATTCTTCTTGCACTTGCTGCCAACGCGTCATCATCTGTTGGCGCAACCCAGCATACTGCTGTTCCAGCGCATGCTGCAATACTAACACTGGCAATCGCTGCTGCAGCCCACTAAAATAGGTTTGAAGAACCTGGTGAAACATTTGGATATAATCACCCACCAGGCTGCCCAGCAGTGCATCATCCTGCACGCCATGTCTTGTGAGTTGCACAGAAAAACGTCCTGGCAGAATTTCATACAGCCCCTGTGCCACTGCCCCTTCCGGGTCATACAGCGTTTCTAATTGCACCCAGAAATGACAGAACGACTGTATGGCATCCAACAGCGATGCATTCTGTGTGCGGCACGTCACCCGCAGCTGTCCGATCGGATCTTGCTGCACATCTCGATATAGAGAAACGCTGTACCGAAGCGTTGGGCGATACTTGTACTGCACCGACCCCAGAATCGAAAGCATAGCATCAGAATTTTGTGTTTGAATTCGAAAGGCTGAGTCCATCTGCTCCACCAAACAGGTAAAAATCTGCCGCATCTGTTGTTCTGGTGTGGTATAGCTAACATGTTCCGCTAAGATCTGGTTAATCAGATTCGAACGGCTTGTTCCCTGCTGCATTGCCAGTCGGTCAATTGCTGCCACTACCTCATCCATCAAAATCAAGCTATATGTGCTTTTCTGCATCTTCTCTCACCACCTTTATCTTTCTTCGCTATTTTATATGTGTGAAACCAAATTCTACAAGACCGTCTCCTTCCAAAGTTTTTATTGTTTCTTTTACACAATAATATTATACCACAATATTATAATTTGTCAAGCAAATTATATATAACTATATGTAATTTCTAATTTAGCAAAGTTTTTTAAATACAAATAAAAAGAAATAAAGTTGATAATAAATATTATAATTTTTATATTAAATTTTATATAAAAATCAAAAGTTTCCAAGCTTTTCTGTTGCTCGAGAGAATGTCTTTTTTGCCGAATTTTTGCACCAATCACAAGATGTATTCTGTGAAAGTTTCCAATTTCCATCGTTTTTTCACTGGAATGGTTGCAATCCTTTGCGTTTTCCTGTATAATAAAAAATCACAGGCAACAAACCCCGTGCGTATCCTTGTATATTATATTCTCTGCACATTTTGCGGACAGCCATTTTATTTTACAGGAATGCGTGCTAACAGGTAAAAAGGAGTTTTATGTATGGCAGAATTGAAATATGAAATTGTAGAACATCTTGGCGTGCTTGGCGAGAATGCCAGAGGCTGGAGCAAGGAACTGAATCTCATCAGCTGGAACGAACGGGAACCGAAGTACGACATCCGGGACTGGGCGCCAGACCACAGTAAGATGGGAAAAGGCGTCACACTTTCTGCGGATGAACTGGCATCGCTGAAAGAACTGCTGGCAGATATTGACTTGGATTCGTTCGAATAAGATACCATATATTTTGGCTTGATGACTGGTATTGCACAGGGTTTGTCGGGGTGGCAAGCCCTGTTTTTGTTTTAATTGCACAGATTTCCGAAATGAAAAATGGCGAATATAAACAAAACTTGTAAAAGGGCTTGTGATTTTGGTGAAAATGTATTACAATGAATATATATGGGCTTTTTGCGCGTGCTCCCCTCAGCACCTGCCCGCCTCCTTTTTATACATATCTTTTTTGGTATGCTTTAAAAAAGAATATGCCCTTGCTTTTGTGAGCGCACGCGCTTTCCCCTATAAGAACCTGTCTTCACAAGATGCCACGGCAGCTTTCTGGCATCTTTGCACCACGACTTTGCCCGAAATCTTTGCATTACATACAGTGTTATTGTAGCTTTCGTGCTTTGCCATGGCACAAATCTGCCGAAAAATCTGCTTGTGCCCCTTGTGAAGGCAGGTTCTAAGTTCTTTGGAAAGAAGGGAATCTGGTGAACGATTCAACAATTATGCTTGGTAACGCTGCTATTGCACAAGGTGCTTATGAAGCAGGTGTCAAAGTCTCTGCCGCATACCCTGGTACGCCGAGTACAGAGATCAGTGAATATATTGCAAAATATCCGGAAATTTATGCAGAATGGTCCCCCAATGAAAAAGTGGCGATGGAAGTAGCGATCGGTGCCTCTATTGCCGGGGTTCGGGCAATGGCATCGATGAAACTGGTTGGCGTCAATGTTGCCGCTGACCCACTGTATTCTATTGCCTATGCCGGTGTAAATGGCGGGCTTGTTCTAGTGGCGGCAGACGACCCGGGCATCTATAGTTCACAGAATGAACAAGATACCCGTATGGTGGCACGTGCCGCCATGGTGCCTGTACTGGAACCGTCCGACAGCGAAGAAGCACGTATTTTTACAAAACTGGCGTTCCAGTATAGTGAACAGTATGATACACCCATTATCGTGCGGACAACTACCCGGCTGTCCCACTCTCAGGGCATTGTCCACCCCGAAACACGGGAGGAAGTGCCGGATAAACCTTATGTGCGCAATATTGCAAAAAACGTGCTGATGCCGGCAAATGCACAAAAACGGCATATCGTAGTGGAACAACGCATGAAACAAATGGCGGAAGATGCCTGCCAGTTCGAAATCAACCGGGTGGAAATGCGGGACACCAAAATTGGTATCATCACCAGCGGCATCCCCTATCAGTATGTCCGAGAGGCATTGCCGAATGCATCCGTTCTAAAGTTGGGGCTGGTGCATCCGCTGCCCAAGCAGCTGATCGAATCCTTTGCGCAGCAAGTGGATACATTATACATTGTGGAAGAATTGGAACCGGTCATCGAAGAACAGGTTCGTTCGTGGGGCATTCCCGTCATTGGAAAAGAAATTTTCACTGTACAGGGAGAATATAGTGCCAATCTGCTGCGCAAAGCCATCTTGCATCAAGAAATCCCACTGGCTGCACCGGCAGAAGTACCCCAGCGTCCACCAATCCTCTGCCCCGGATGTCCCCACCGCAGTGTGTTCTCTGTGATGAAAAAACTGAAGCTGCATGGCGCCGGCGATATCGGCTGCTATACCCTTGGGGCAGTGGCACCACTGGGCGTTATGGATTTCAACGTATGCATGGGGGCGAGTATCTCTACGCTCCATGGGATGGAAAAAGCAAAGGGCAAAGCATTTATACAAGATTGGGTCGCATTGATCGGCGATTCCACCTTCCTGCATACGGGCATCAACTCCCTGATGAATATGGTCTACAACAAAGCAACCGGTACGGTTGTCATTCTAGACAACTCTACCACAGGTATGACGGGGCACCAAGATCATGCCGCAACAGGTAAAACTTTACAGGGTGAAACCACCTATGCTATTAACATCTACCATTTATGTAAAGCCATGGGCATTGAACATGTCTATGAAGTCGACGCCTTTGATCTCGAAGGTCTAGAAAATCTTTTGAAACAGGAAACCAAGCGGGATGCGCTCTCTGTCATTATTACCAAATCCCCTTGTGCCTTGCTGAAAGAATTCGTCCCCAAGGGAAAGTGTATCGTCCATGCGGACAAATGCAAAAAGTGCGGGCAGTGCCTAATACCGGGCTGTCCGGCGATGCGCCGACAGGAGAACGGTATCCCCGCCATTGATGCCAATATGTGCAATGGATGCCAGCTCTGCGAGAAACGCTGTAAGTTCGAGGCAATCTCGCTGATTCCCCGGAAAGAAGGAGGCAAGGCATAAATGCAGACCAAAAATATTATGATTGTGGGTGTAGGTGGCCAGGGAACCCTACTGACCAGCCGTGTGCTGGGAAAGATTGCCCTGATGGGTGGCTATGATGTGAAACTCTCTGAGGTGCATGGTATGGCACA
>CASDUD010000126.1 GCA_949283725.1 uncultured Ruminococcus sp. | reverse complement strand
CAACGCTTTTGATAAGCTGAGTTTTGAAGCACAGTTTCAGGAACTGTCTCCAGGCGGTGCTATCAGCTATGTAGAAGTACCCAATATGCAGAATAACATTCCAGCAGTTATTGCCGACATGCAGCATATTTATGACAACATTATGTATGCGGAATTGAATACCAAGAGCGATTACTGTCAGGTGTGCGGCTATGATGGAGAAATTCAGATCGTAGAGGATGATGGAAAGCTGGTCTGGGAGTGCCCTAACTGTGGCAATCGAGATCAAAGCCAGCTGAATGTCGCTCGCCGTACTCGTGGTTATATTGGCACTCAGTTTTGGAATCAAGGACGTACCCAGGAAATCCGGGATCGTGTGATGCATTTATAAAAAGCAGCATATCATATATAAATTTTTTTCGTGTGATATATTGTTCTATTTTATGGGAATATATTTGTTAAACGCGTTCGGTAACTAGGCGTGTGTAGATTTCGCTATGCATTTTCCACACCGAAAACGGAAAAATCTGCACCAAATATGCGCTAAAATCAGAGAGGAAGGTGTGCATTATGCCAAATTTTATCCATGTTGTGTGCGAAGCGGACATTCAGGGTCTGGCAGAACTGGCAAGCGAAATCTGGCATGAATTTTTCCCCTGTATTCTGACAGTGGCACAGATTGATTATATGGTGGAAAAGTTTCAGTCAGTACCGGCACTTCAGCAGCAGATAGCAGAGGGCTATCAATACTATGTACTAGAACAAAATGGCGAAAAGGCAGGGTATTTCGGCGTATGTCAGAAGCCGGATAGCAGTCTGTTTCTTTCTAAGCTGTATGTGAAAAAATCGTTCCGGGGGCAGGGTTTATCGCGAATTGCATTTGAAAAAATCTGTCAAATTGCTAAGCAATTATGCAGTCATTCTATATGGCTGACTGTCAATAAATATAATACACACGCCATTCAGGTGTACCAGCGTTTCGGTATGCAGAAAATTCGTTCTGAAGTGACAGATATTGGCGGAGGATTTGTTATGGATGATGATGTGTACAGTTTGTCTCTCAGAAATTAGGGCAACCACGGAAATCAATTTTCAAAAACTTGGCAAGGACAGAGTGTTTTGAAGATGTGAAATTATACGAATTGTTCAACTATAAAAATGGAGAAAATGAAAAATCCGGTACACAGCATTCGTGCACAGGTATGTGAACTTGGTCTGGACACTTGCACAACGTTGTACAGATGCCAAAAGCAATGACCTACCGCAGTACAGGATCTTCTGAAAGAGCTGAATGTTGTTGCAGATGCGCTGAACTGCTGGAAAGAAACGGTTGAGGCCTTTATAGATTAGAAAGCAGGCTAACATCTCAAAAGCAGTAGAATTTCCTACAGAAAAGCACTTTAATGCTGATCATGAAACTTTTTATTTTTACAATTTGCAGGTAAATGCTGTTGCCCTGGCGATTTTTTCAAAAAGCATTGACAAGCCGAAAAAAATTTGATATACTAAGAAAAAAGCCGCAATGAAGATTTTACCTTCAGCGGTGCATAGAAAGGTTTGCGATGAACGGTGTGACTGTGGTGTAGGCTGCACAGAGAGGGTGAACTGGTGCGATCGCCTCAGCTGAAAGGCAGGTGCTTTCCGGGAGCAATTTCGAGAAATCGAAACGTATGTCCTGCGTTAGAGGGCACAAGAGGGAAATGGCAGCTTGCGAAATAAAGTCTGCTGCATTTCTGAATTTGGGTGGTAACACGGAAGCTTTCGTCCCATAGCTGGGGCGGGAGCTTTTTGTTTCGTAAGAGGAGTGATTCCAATGATACCGATGGATTGTCACACGCATACCAGCTTTTCTCCAGATGGCACAGGAACAGCTGCCGAACGTGTATACCGAGCCTGTGCCATTGGGCTGCCGGTGTTGGCAATAACGGAACACGTGGAGATGAATCGTTTTTTCAGTCAAGGGTACTATGCAGTCCCTCCGAGAAATAAATGGGAGGTATTCTCTCATGACCGGGTGCTGGAACAGGCACTGGATACGCTTACTTCGGAAAAGGAAAAGGCAGCGACGCTGGGCGTAACGCTGCTTGCTGGGATGGAGATGGGACAGCCCAATGCTGACTTTGCCCTGTCGGAAATTGTACAGCGGGATCGACGACTGGATATGGTAATTGCTTCACTTCATGAGCTGCTGGAAAAACCCGATTTCTTTTGTCTGGATTATCAAGTAGAAAATTCAGTGGCACTGTTGGAATCGTATTTCGAACAGCTGTATACCATTTGCCAATGGGGTAAGTTTGATGTGCTAGGGCACTTGACATATCCACTTCGCTATATGCAAGGGGAAGCTGGTATTCATGTAGATTTGGAGCCCTATGCGGAAGTTATCCGCAGCTGTTTCCGAGCACTTATCGACAACGGATGTGCGCTGGAAATCAATACTTCCGGGTTTCGGCAGGCGTACGCCAAGCCGTTTCCCACATTGGCGTATATTCGATGGTATAGGGAAATGGGGGGGGAATTGCTGACACTTGGTTCAGATGCGCATTGCGATGCCGATTTGGGTAAAGATATTGAAAAGGGTGTGGCAATGGCAAGAGCAGCTGGCTTCTCTTACCTGTGTTATTTTCAATGCCGAGAACCGGTATTTGTTTCTATTTAAGCAGGATACTGCACGATTGGTTATAATTGGTGCTTTATTCTATAATGAAGAAAGGAAGGATTCGATATGAAAGAACAACTAATTCAGCTGTTGCAACAGAATGCACGGCTGTCCAACGAGGAACTAGCGGTAATGCTGGCTATATCAGAGGCAGAGGTAAAAAATATGATTGCTTCTCTGGAGCGAGAAGGGGTGATTAAGGGATATAGTGCCATTGTTAATGAGGAGCTTGTAGATCCCGATATGGTTACTGCTGTGATCGAACTGCGTGTGACACCACAGAGAGATTGTGGCTATGAAGAAATTGCACATACGATTATGCAGTATGATGAGGTAGAGAGTATTTCGTTGATGGCGGGGGCATATGACCTCTCGGTGACGGTGAAGGGTAAGAATGTGAAGGAAGTTTCGATGTTTGTATCCCAGCGGCTGGCACCGCTTGCAGGCGTGCTTTCAACGGCAACGTATTTTGTACTGAAAAAGTACAAGGAAAAAGGCATTATCATTGAGGGTGAGGAACAGGACGAACGGGGCTATTATTTTCCATAATGCGATACGTCTAGAGCGTGTTCACATAAAATAGATGTGCGGACTTTCGAGCAAATTTTTTCGTATAGAAGGCAGAAATCCGTAGGTAGGTTACCGCCTGATTTGAACATGCTCTAATATCAGACAGAATTTGCGCATGCTTGCTGCCTGATTTAGGCGATGCAGCGGAAAATGGCATGGATAAGAGGAAAGGGGAGAGAACTCGTGTTACCATATGACACGCTTCTTTCAGAAAAAGTGAAAGAGATGAAACCATCCGGCATTCGAAAATTTTTTGATGCGGCTTCTCTAATGCAGGGCGTTATTAGCCTGGGCGTTGGCGAACCAGATTTTCAGACTCCATGGGCGGTGCGAAAAGCTGCCATCGACAGCTTAGAACGGAAACGAATGGTCT
>CASDUD010000125.1 GCA_949283725.1 uncultured Ruminococcus sp. | reverse complement strand
TACCAATTTGCAAAATTCCTTGCTTTCGTTCTGGATGATAGGCATCAGGATTATGGTAAGGTGTCAATTTTTCTGTTTTTTCTTCTACCGCCTTTTGGGTGTTTTCCTGTACGGCTGTACTTTCTTCAATAGACCTGGATTGCGACAGTTTAGATTCCAAAATACTTTTGATGTTTGCTGGTGTACAGACACCTCGCAATGACTTGGTACACTGTCCCATCAAGAAGCCAAATACCTTTGTTTCTCCTTGCTGATACTGTGCTACTGCATCCATATGCTGTGAGAGGATTTCGCTGATGACTTCTGCTGCTCTTGCAGTGTCGTTGACAATTAGCATTCCATCTTCCTTAGCAATATCCGCTGGCTTCTTGCCCGTTTCAATCATTTTACGCAAAATCTTCTTCGCATCGTTCTTAGAAACCTGTTCAGTATCCGACATCTTTACAAGTTCTGCAAATGTTTCAGCGGTAAATGGCAAAGACTCCATAGATATCTCACCCAAATTAACACGACGTAGCAATTCTACAATGATGAAATTGGCAATACTCTTTGGGACGGCATAAGCAGCTACCGCTGCATCATAAAAATCAGAGACGCGTTTCTGGTTAATAAGAATTTGCGCATCTGTCTTAGAGAGGCCATATTCTTTTATATAACGTGCTTGTCTTTGATAGGGGAGTTCCGGTAGCATACTTTTGATTGTATCAAGCATTTCATCAGTGAAATTCACTTGCAAAATATCTGGTTCGGGGAAATACCGATAGTCATGTGCATTTTCTTTACTTCTCATTGAAGTTGTTTCGCCCTTATTATCATTAAACCGTCGTGTCTCTTGCACAACACGCTTCCCTGCATCCAGCAGTCTGGATTGCCGCTTGATTTCATAATTGATGGCACGAGCTATAGATTTCAATGAGTTCAGATTCTTAATTTCCGCACGAGTCCCGAATTCCGTATCTTCTGGACGCATAATCGAAATATTTACATCGCAGCGCAATGAACCTTGCTCCATCTTACAATCGCAGACACCGGCATATTGCAGTAGCAAACTAATCTTTTCCACAAACGCCTTTGCTTCTTCTGCAGATGAAATATCTGGTTCTGTTACAATTTCAATCAGTGGAATGCCACAACGGTTATAGTCTGCTAGAGAAACAGCGTTAAAGTCATCGTGAATCAGCTTGCCGGCATCTTCTTCCAAGTGGATCCGATTAATACGAATATTTTTCTTTCCATTTTCTGTTTCAATTTGCACCAAGCCATCCAAACATAGCGGACGCTGTAACTGTGAGATCTGATATGCCTTGGGCAGGTCAGGATAAAAATAATTCTTTCTATCAAAAACAGAAAACTTATTAATATGGCAACCCAGTGCGAAGCCAGCCTTTACTGCATATTCTACCGCAGTTTGATTGATAACGGGCAGTGTTCCCGGCATACCTGTACAAACTGGGCAACATCGAGAATTTGGGCTTCCGCCAAATTCTGCGCTACAAGTACAAAAAACCTTAGATTGGGTCAGAAGTTCCGCATGGATCTCCAGACCGATTACAGGGATGTATGATGACATAATAAACGATTGCCTCCTTCTTGTTATAATATAGGCGCAACTGTCTGGAACTGCTGCTCAAAAGCATCTGCTACCTGTAGGATAGTAGCTTCATCAAATTGTTTGCCGATAATGGACATACCGATGGGCATTCCCTTTTGGTTATATCCACAGGGTGTGGATATAGCGGGTAATGATGCAATATTCACTGTGACAGTGCAGATGTCTGCCTGATACATTTTCACTGGATCTGAAATATTTTCATGAATATCATATGCAACCGATGGTGTTGTCGGTGTCAATATCACGTCGCACGATTCAAATATATGGGCATATTCTGCGGTGATACGTTGTTTTAGCGCCAATGCTTTTCCATAGTAAGCATCATAATACCCACTGGATAAGGCATAGTTTCCGAGCAAAATGCGCCGTTTAACTTCGTCACCAAAACCTTCACTTCTGGAATTGCAGATCAACTCGTGGAATGTATCGCCTATTTTGCTGCGATGACCATACTTAATGCCGTCATAGCGGGACAGGTTAGAAGAAGCCTCTGCAGAAGCAATCAGATAATAAGCAGCTACTGCATATTTCAAACTTGGCATACTGCACGAAACCAGTTCTGCGCCCATTGCTTCCAATGTTTTTGATGCCTGCATTACGCTTTCGCGAACTTCTGCGTCAATGCCTTCTGCAAAAAACTCCTTTGGGAGCGCAATCTTCAATCCTTTAATTGTGCGACCCAGCTTTGCCGTATAGTCATCTACCGCACGCTTGGATACAGTACCATCATGCGGGTCATATCCTGCAATTGCGTTCAAAATCCAGGCACAGTCTCTGGCATTCTTGGCAATTGGGCCAATTTGATCCAGTGAGGAGGCAAAGGCAACCAGCCCATACCGAGAAACTCTTCCATATGTCGGTTTTAATCCCGTCACGCCACAAAATGCCGCCGGCTGACGAATGGAACCGCCGGTATCAGATCCAATTGCTGCCGCTGCCAAAGAGGCAGAGACACTGGCAGCCGAGCCACCCGAGGAACCGCCCGGTACACAGTTTGTATCATAGGGGTTTCTGGTTTTAGCAAATGCCGAAGTTTGTGTAGAGCCGCCCATAGCAAATTCATCCATACTGGCTTTACCAAGCATTACAATGTTTTGTATCATCAGCTTTTCCATGACTGTTGCATTATACGGTGGAACAAAATCCTCCAACATTTTTGATGCACAGGTGGTGCGGATGCCTTCTGTACAAATATTATCTTTGATGGCAAGCGGAATCCCGCAAAGCATGCCTGCTTCACCTACATCAATTTTTTTCTGTGCAGATTCTGCGTCGGCAAGTGCCCGATCTGCGGTTACTGTAATGTAACTTTGTATTGTGGGATCTAGCCTCTGAATACGTTTTATGTACTCGCTGGCCAATTCAACAGCAGAAATTTCCTTTTTATCCAGCATAGCGCGCTGCTTTTCAATCGTAAGATTTGTTAGATTCATAGATATCTACTCATTCGCCTAAAAGGCGAATACCTCCTTTTCTATTGATATCCTTTTACTACGCCCTGCACGTCTATTTGATGCAGGCAGACATCTTATTCTACCACTTATTCTACCACCTTTGGCACAACAAAACAATCCTCATCATGTACAGCATTCTGTAATATCTTTTCTGTTGGAAAGCTTTCTGCCTTGACATCCTCCCGCAGATCGTTTAAGTAGATATTCTTGTTGTCAGCCAGAGCATCATATGTGATATTGATTTCCTTTACAGTATCCATGATTTCAATGATACTTGTCATATGCGCTGCCATCTGCTCCATTTCTTCTTGTGTAAAATGAAGTTTTCCCAGTTCTGCCAAATAAGCAATCATCTGCAAATCCAATTTATAGCCCTCATTTCTCTCTTAGAATCTCAGAACTTGTCTTTCCAGAATGTATATGCGTTTGTAAAAGTACGTGCTTGCACATCTGCGCGCAGATTTTTATTTTATAAAGTACTATAAAAGTAAGTTTAAATACATCCGCCTGGAAAAAACAAGTTTTCAAAAAACGCTGCGTTATTTACTTCGTTTCACTGGAACGTGAAAACCTTCGATCTGTATTATTATATCACATCATTCCACGATTTGCAAGGCTTTTCTTGTCAAGAATGGGAAAAATACCGTTTTTTAAAAAAAGTTGCACTTATTGCTTGATTTTTTCTTCAGTCTTTTGTATAATAAAGAATGAAATCTCGTATAGATAGGAGGATCTATATGTTAACTTTTTCAAAAATGCATGGAATTGGAAATTGTTATATTTATGTCAATTGCTTTCAGGAAACTATTGAAGAACCAGAAAAGCTCTCTGTTTTTTTGAGTGACGTTCGATTTGGCGTTGGATCGGATGGACTGATTTTGATTTTGCCTTCCAAGGTTGCAGATTTTCGGATGCGGATTTTCAATGCGGATGGATCTGAAGCCATGATGTGTGGCAACGGTATTCGCTGTGTTGGAAAATACGTCTATGATATGGGCATGACAAATCAGACAGATATTTCAGTTGAAACGAATTCTGGGATCAAGTATCTGACACTGTATCCGGGCACAGATGGGAAGATTGAAAGCGTAAAGGTGAATATGGGTAAGGCAATTCTTACACCAAAAGAAATTCCGGTAAATGTTGATACAGACACTTTTATTGCGCAGCCTGTGGCTGTTGATGGCACAACATATGAAATGACTTGTGTGTCTATGGGGAATCCTCATGCTGTCGTATTCCTTCCAGAGATTGATGACTTGGATTTGGAAAAAATCGGGCCTTCCTTTGAACACCACCCGCTGTTCCCAGATCGTGTCAACACGGAGTTTGTTCGAGTCATCGATGAACACACGCTGCAAATGCGTGTCTGGGAGCGCGGCAGCGGAGAGACATTTGCTTGCGGCACAGGCACTTGCGCTACCGTTGTAGCAGCTGTGTTGAATGGATACTGTCAAAAGGAAGAAGAAATCTTGGTACATCTGCGGGGCGGAGATTTGCGAATTATTTATCATAATGATGAAACAGTGACAATGATTGGACCGGCTACTTATGTATTTGAGGGGAAAATAGAAGTTCCTACACTATAATAATCACATATAAAGGAGAGGAAAAGTATGCCAACAATAAACGAAAATTTTTTGAAGCTAGAAAAAAATTATCTGTTTATCAATATTGCCAAGAAAGTGAACGCATTTCTGGCGGAAAATCCGAAAGCATCGCTTATCCGGATGGGCATTGGAGATGTAACATTGCCTATCGCACCGGTTTGCGTGGAGGCCATGAAAAAAGGCGCTGAGGAAATGGGCGTAAAAGAGACTTTCAAGGGATATGAGGACAGTGGCTCTGGATATGACTTTTTGAAAGAAGCCATCGCTGGATACTATCAAAAGTTTGGAGTGCAGCTGGAACTAGATGAAATCCGTGTTAATGATGGTGCAAAAAGCGATTGCGGCAATATCGTAGATATTTTCGGCAACGATAATATTGTTTTGATCACCGACCCGGCCTACCCAGTTTATGTGGATTCCAATAAAATGAGTGGCAGAACCATAATTTATGCAGATTCCAATGAAGAAAATGGGTTTGCTGCAATGCCGAATCCATCTGTGCATTCAGATTTGATCTATCTCTGTTCTCCTAATAATCCAACAGGCTCTGCCTACACTAGAGAACAATTAAAGAAATGGATTGACTACGCAAAAGAAAACCAGGCGATCATCATTTATGATGCTGCCTATGAAGCATTTATTACAGACCCAGATGTACCGCACAGCATTTATGAAGTAGAAGGTGCTAAGGAATGTGCCATTGAAATGTGCTCTCTTTCTAAAACTGCCGGATTCACAGGCATGCGTTGCGGATACACGATTGTACCAAAAGCACTTCATGTGACAGCTTCAGATGGTACAGATGTCAGTATTGCACAGTTATGGGGCAGACGACAGGGGAGTAAGTTTAATGGTGTTTCCTATCCGGTACAATGTGCCGCAGCGGCTGTATTTACGGATGAAGGATTGAAGCAGATCCACCAAAATATTGCATATTATCAGAAGAATGCAGAAATTATTGCTCAAACAATGGACGCACTCGGTATTCAGTATACAGGCGGAAAAAATTCTCCGTATATCTGGCTAAAGTGCCCAAAAGGCATGTCCAGCTGGGAGTTTTTTGATTATTTACTTCATGAAATTGCAGTCGTTGGTACACCGGGCGAAGGCTTCGGAAAAAATGGAGAAGGTTGGTTCCGGTTGACAGCATTTGGTGACAGAGAAAAGACGATAGAGGCGATGGAGAGAATGAAGTCGCTGTTATCCAAATAAAAGTATCGGGAGGATATGAATCATGCGTGCAGTAATTACGGTAATCGGAAAAGATAATGTGGGGATTTTGCATAAAGTAAGTGGTGTCTGCGCCAATTATCATGCCAATG
>CASDUD010000124.1 GCA_949283725.1 uncultured Ruminococcus sp. | reverse complement strand
ATTCTTATCGAGGGGTTTTGGGACAACACAGACACCATATTCCATTGTTCTGGCCATCATATCCATCACCAGATCCGCCTTGCAGATGAGGATCACACCGGAACAGGTGGATTCGCACAATTTCAGAGAGAGCTGGTATCCGAACTCGTCTTTGAGTGGTGTGTTGATGAGAATCAGGTCAAAATCATCGTGTGCAGTTATGCGCCTGGCTTCACTGCCACTGGAGATGGTGACAATCCCGCCGCAGCCGCAGGCTTTTAGGAAGCTGGCTACGCCATCCAGACCTTTTTCGGAACCGGAGATGATGAGGGTTCGTTCTGAATACACCTTTGTATTCCCTCCTGTTGTAAAAATTCAGGGCAACACTGCACAAGACCCAGCGTCAGATGCGCCGCGAAGCAAGTGCCTGTGGCACGCCGTCCAATTTTTCGTCAGATGAAACAAAAAACGGAGTGAATACTTTGTGCATTCGCGAGTATTTTTGTAAAATATGGCGAAAAAGGTACAAGCAGATGGCGTGCGCCCGAAGGAAGTGTCCTTGGGGTACAAAGCCGCCAGGCGGTCTTTGTGCGGTGTTGCCTCAAGTGTGGCGTTTTTAGAAATATCGGTCAAAACAGAACGCCTCCGGGTCATCTGCCTGTTGATATGCCTCTACTTCTCGCTGCATAGCGGCGGTGAAATCCCGCACGATGGTATCGGGTAGTACGCGATGTACAAAATCGCTCTTTTGTGCCAGCTGGATGGCTTCTGCCAGCGAGCCAGGCAGTGTAGGCATTCCGGACGCATTGCTGGCAGCATTCATTGTCTCGGAGAGTTCCTCGTGGTTGCGGATGCCTTCCATGCCGGCACTCAGCAGCATTTGGAAGGTGATATAGGGGTTGCAGTACGAGTCGGCAGAGCGAAACTCAATCGAACCCTCTGTTCCTGGGGCATAGAGCAGTTGAATCAGTGGAATGCGATTTTCCTCCGACCAGTTGATGTGAGAAGGGGCCGCCCGCAGGCCGAATCGCTCATAGGAATTGATGGTGGGGTTGGAGAACATCGTGAATGACCGAACCCGGTTGAGGATGCCAGCGATAAAGGCGCGTCCTTCTGGTTGTAGCTCCTCATGGCTGCTGCCAAAGATACTTTGATCGCCCTTTTTGATGGCCATGGTGATTTTTAGGGCACTGCCACTCCAGTCTTTAAAAGGTTTTGGCATAAAGGAGGCATAGAATCCATTCTGGGCAGCGATGGTTTTCACGACAGTTTTATAATGCACCATATTGTCTGCCGCCATCAGTGGGTTGCTGCACGCAAAGTTGATCTCATTCTGCCCAGGCCCATGCTTGTGGCAGGAAGTTGTGGGATTCAATCCCATTTCTTCGAGTGACAGGCAAATTTCCCGTCGGGTATTTTCGCATTTATCCAGCGGTGCCACATCGAGATAGTCTCCGTGGTCACAGGGTGTGTGTGTGGGATTGCCCTCCATATCGGTCTCGAAGAGGTAAAATTCACAGCGAGTGCCCATTTCGCACTGATAACCCATTTTCTGGATCTCTTTCATAGTCTGGCGAAGATTACAGCGCAGGTCACCTTCATAAGGGGTGCCGTCCATGCGGTGGAGCGTACAGAAAAAACGAACCACTCTGCCGGACTGGGGGCGCCAGGGTAGGATAGAGAGCGTGGAAGTATCTGGCTTCAGCAGCAGATTCTGGCGGGATTCTTCCAAGAGTCCGGTGGCGTTAAAGGGAATGCCATTGGTGATGGCTCGATGTAGTTCTCGGGGCATAATGGCGATATTTTTCATATTTCCGAAGGAGTCGCAAAATGTCAGACGAATAAACTTGACATCATTTTCTTCGATGAATTCGGATAAGTCAGTCTCAGAAAAGAACATATGATACCTCCTGAATGCATATTCCTTATCATTATATCGAATTTCGATTTTCTTGTAAATAGAGAAACTGTGAATTCTGTATAGTTTTGTCTTATAGCCCATTCCGTATCTTGGCGTGCGAAGAGATGCGAAACAGACTCTAAGATACGATGCAGAAGTCTGTGTCGTCGGGCAAAATCCTATGGTGCAGGTGGAACTTGTAAATATCACCAATTTTTCTGGATAAAGATTGTGCTATTTCACCATTTTTCTGAAGAGACATACATTTTTTGTGAAAAAGCTTGCCAATCTGCACTTTTCTTGGTATAATAAAAGGTATTGTAATGAGGGAGGAAAATAGCTATGAGCGAAGCGGGAATCAAGGGGACGATGATCTCTTATCGTCCGGATATCAAGGTTTTGGATGCGACAATCCGCGACGGCGGGCTTGTCAACAATTTTGCCTTTACGGATGACTTTGTGCGCAGACTGTACCAGACGAATCTCCGGGCGGGTGTGGATATTATGGAAATCGGCTATCTGGCGGATACAGACTTGTTTGATGAGACAAAATTCGGCAAGTGGAAGTTCTGTCGAGAGGAGGCCATCCGCGAGGTGCTGGGCGATCTCATCGATCCGAAGATGCAGCTGGCGGTGATGGCAGATGTGGGGCGTGCCAATATCGAACGGGATCTTCCGGACAAGAAGGACAGCATTCTCGATATGGTGCGTATCGCCACCTATATCAACACCATTCCGGCTGCCATTGAAATGATTGAGGCGTGTGCGAAGAAGGGCTATCACACCACCTGCAACATTATGGCGGTGTCCAAAGCAAAGGAGTCGGAGCTGAAAGAGGCACTCGATATGCTTGGCAAGAGCAGTGTAGAGGTCATCTATCTGGTGGACAGCTATGGTTCGCTCTATCCGTTGCAGATGCGGGAACTTGCAAAGACCTATCTCGAAGCCGGCGAAAAGTATCAGAAGCATATCGGCATCCACGCCCACAACAATCAGCAGCTGGCGTTTGCCAACACCACCGAGTGTGCGATGATGGGCGTAAGTTATCTCGATGCCACGATGGAAGCTATGGGTAGAGGCGCTGGCAACTGTGCGATGGAACTGCTGTTGGGCTTCTTGAAGAATCCGAAATATGACATCAAGCCGGTGCTAAAGTTCTTGCAGGAGGATATGCAGAAGCTGAAAAAGCAGGGCGTAGTCTGGGGTTATGATATTCAATATTTGCTCACTGGTTATCTCAACCAGCATCCTCGCACTGCCATCGCTTTTACGAACGATAAGCGGGAGGATTATTTCACGTTCTTCCAGGAATTGCAGGAAAATGAAGTGTAAGCGCCTGTTTTGCATCTCTTCGCACGCGTCTTTTCGGTGCATTTTGCTGGTCTCTGCGTAAGAAATTTTTGTCAGGTGAAAGTTTGCCTGCGGATTTCTGCCTTGCACCTAAAAAATTGGCGCAAAAGTCTGGGTACTTGTTAAAAAAATCGCTGTTGTACGTTTTGAGGTACAACAGCTTTTTTGTGTACAGATGATGGGACTTGTTTGAAAGATCCATATACTCGTAAAAATACCCATAAACCGTCGTCTGCGTCGTCGAAGATCCTTGCTAAGTGACAAGCCTGCCTGCGGATTTTTGCCTTGAAACCAGCGAAAATGCCCTCGAAAATTTACGCACGCCAAAATAAGAAACAGGCTCTAAAGGGGATTTTGGTTTTGTCTGCCTGGTGCGCTTGACAAATTGATGATATTTTTGCTATAATATGAAGGTGTAAAAGACGCTGCCGAAAAATTTGCAGGCATATGCCGGACGGATTGGTGCGGCGCAGTAGGAAAGGAATGATCAGCAATGGGACTTACCCTGACGGAAAAGATTTTGAAAGCGCATCTGGTAGAGGGCGAATTGGTAAAAGGTTCGGAGATCGGCATCCGAATCGACCAGACCCTGACACAAGATGCCACCGGCACTATGGCATATCTGGAATTTGAGGCAATGGGTGTGCCTCGTGTGCGGACGGAACGCAGTGTGGCATATATCGACCATAATACGCTGCAAAGCGGTTTTGAAAATGCGGACGATCACCGCTTTATTGGCAGCGTCGCTAAGAAACACGGTATCTATTTTTCCCGCCCTGGCAATGGTATCTGCCACCAGGTGCATCTCGAACGCTTCGGTGTGCCGGGCAAGACACTCATCGGTTCTGACAGCCACACGCCCACCGGCGGCGGTATCGGCATGATCGCCATGGGTGCTGGCGGATTGGATGTTGCGGTAGCTATGGGCGGCGGTACATACTATATTACCTGTCCAAAGGTCGTAAAGGTAGAACTTACCGGCAAGCTCTCCCCGTGGGTGGCGGCAAAGGATGTCATCCTCGAAGTGCTGAAGCGGCTATCTGTAAAGGGCGGCGTTGGCAAAGTGATCGAATACTGCGGTGAGGGCGTGAAGAGCCTTTCTGTTCCGGAACGTGCGACGATCACCAACATGGGCGCAGAACTGGGTGCGACCACATCGATCTTCCCGTCGGACGAAGTGACAAAACAATTCCTCGAAGCGCAGGGCAGAGGTGAAGTCTGGAGCGAACAGAAGGCAGATCCAGACGCTGTATATGATGAAGTGGTGGAAATCAACCTCAGCGAACTTGTACCGCTTGCGGCATGTCCGCACTCGCCGGACAATGTCAAGACCGTGGCCGAGATCGGTAAGCTGAAAATTGACCAGGTCTGCATCGGTTCTTGCACCAATTCTTCGCTGCTCGATATGATGAAGGTGGCACATATTCTGAAGGGAAAGACCGTACATCCGGATGTATCTCTCGCCATTGCGCCGGGTTCAAAACAGGTGCTGAATATGATGGCGGATATGGGACTGCTCGGGATCATGATCGATGCCGGCGCAAGAATTCTGGAAAGTGCCTGCGGTCCGTGCATCGGTATGGGACAGGCACCGAACTCTGGCGGTATCTCGCTGCGTACTTTTAACCGGAACTTCTTAGGACGCTCTGGGACAAAGGATGCACAGATCTATCTGGTATCGCCGGAACTGGCGGCATATTCCGCACTGACCGGTTATCTCAGCGATCCGCGGGAACTGGGCGAAATGCCGGAATTCGTGCTGCCAGAGAAGTTCACCGTCAATGACAATATGATTGTTCCGCCGGTGCCGGCGGAAGAGATGGACAGCGTGGAAATCCTGCGTGGTCCGAACATCAAGCCTTTCCCGGAGACTGCACCGCTGGAGGATACCATCACTGCTGGCTGCTCGCTGAAGGTCGGCGACAATATCACCACCGACCATATCATGCCGGCTGGCGCGAAGATTCTGCCGCTGCGTTCGAATATTCCGGCGATTTCCCAGCACTGCTTTACGGTATGTGATGAGGCATTCCCGGCAAGAGCCAAAGAAATGGGCAAGAGCATTATTGTCGGCGGCTCTAACTACGGACAGGGTTCGTCCCGTGAACACGCTGCCTTGGCACCGCTGTATCTGGGCGTGAAGGCTGTACTCGTCAAGAGCTTTGCTCGGATCCACCGTGCGAACCTGATCAACGCGGGTATTCTGCCGCTGACTTTTGTGAACGAAGCGGATTATGATAAGATCTCACAGGGCGATATGTTGGAGCTGGCAGATGTCCGCAAGCATATTGAAAATGGTGAAACCACGCTGACGTTGATGAACAAGACGACTGGTGCAGAAATTCCGGTGCTGTGTGAGTTGACTGGCAGAACGAAGGATATCATTCTGGCTGGCGGTCTGCTGGATTATACCCGGGATTCTCTGAGCAAATAAATGCGGAAAAAGCATAAAGGGAAGCGGCGTACATCTCGAAATCAGAAACGGCGCAGAAAATCAAAAAACCGCACGCAGTGGGTTGGCGAGATCTTGGAAGCCGTGATAGAAGTGATTCTAGAACTATTGACATGAGGTGATACATTGACAAAACTTTCTTTGAACCGCAACCAGCTGAAATATCTGGTCATTGCCGCCATGCTTATCGACCACATTGCATGGGCGTTTGTGCCGACTGCCAGCGTTCTGGGACAGGTGATGCACTTCATTGGGCGGCTGACTGGACCTACCATGGCGTATTTTATCGCGGAGGGGTATCACTATACCCGGAATGTGAAGAAGTATGCGATGCGGCTGGGAATTTTCGCCTTGCTCTCGTGGATTCCCTTTGTGTATTTTGAATTCGGCACGCTGCCCATTGTGGTGCAAGATGGTTCGGTGCAGATACGACCCTATTTTGGCGTACTGTATACGCTGCTGTTGGGACTGCTTGCTATCTGGCTCTGGGATCGGGGAAAATGCGCCCGAGGGCTGAAATTTGTGGGGATTTTTGGACTGTGTGTGTTGTCCATATTTGGGGATTGGCCAATTTTCGATGTGCTGTATTGTTTGTGTTTGTACATCTATCGAGAGAATCCAAAAGCAAAATGGACAGCATTCTGTTGCATCACGGTCGTTTGCTGTATGGATATTTTCCTTGCAAAGCCTTGGTGGGTAGGTTTGTTTCAATTGGGTATCTTCTTAGTGCCGCTGCTCATTCACTTCTGCTATAACGGCGAAAGCGGCAGCAAAAAGCCGGTGCATAAATGGTTTTTCTATGTGTTCTATCCGGCGCATCTGCTGGTACTGGGACTGCTAAAATGGATCGTGTTTGCGTAACATCCATCATAATCATGACGTCATGGTAAAACAATCGAGAGTGCTTGACAAAATTTGGAGGGAACAGGGCGTGTGTCGGTGCTCTTTAGAAAACCGGCAAAATGCTTTGGATAATATTGTTGCTGTATAAGGCAATGAGAAAAACTGGAGGAAAAAACTATGGCAAAGATTCAAATGAAAACACCGCTGGTGGAGATGGACGGCGATGAGATGACCCGCATCCTGTGGCAGTGGATCAAGGACATTCTGCTGACACCGTATGTAGATCTCAAGACCGAATACTATGACCTGGGTCTGGAGTACCGCGAAAAGACCAAGGATCAGGTGACTGTTGACAGCGCCAATGCAACGCGGAAGTATGGCGTAGCGGTAAAGTGCGCTACCATCACACCGAATGCGGCAAGAATGCCAGAATACAACCTCTCTCAGATGTGGAAGAGCCCGAACGGCTCGATCCGTGCAATGCTGGACGTCACGGTATTCCGTACGCCGATCCTGGTCAAGGGCATTGAGCCGTATATTCCGACCTGGACCGCACCGATCACCATTGCCCGTCATGCTTACGGCGATGTATATAAGAACACCGAAATGAAGGTGGCACAGGGCTGTAAGGCAGAATTGGTTGTGACCGATCCGGAGGGGAAGGAAACACGGGAGCTGATCTATGATTTCCAGGATACCGATGGCATCATCCAGGGTCTGCACAACAAGTCGGATTCCATCCGCGGTTTTGCACGGGCTTGCTTTAACTATGGTCTGGATCTGAAGCAGGACGTTTGGTTTGCCACCAAGGATACCATCTCGAAGAAGTATGACCACACCTTCAAGGACATCTTCCAGGAAGTATACGATGCCGAGTACAAGGAAAAGTTTGAGGCCGCTGGCATTGAATATTTTTATACGCTGATCGACGATGCTGTAGCAAGAGTTATTCGTTCCAACGGCGGCTATATCTGGGCTTGCAAGAACTATGACGGCGATGTGATGTCTGATATGGTTTCCACCGCTTACGGCAGTCTGGCCATGATGACCTCTGTATTGGTTTCTCCGGACGGCATCTATGAATATGAAGCAGCTCATGGTACCGTACAGCGCCACTATTACAAGTATCTCAAGGGCGAAGAGACTTCCACCAACTCGGTGGCAACCATCTTTGCCTGGAGTGGCGCAATGCGCAAGCGCGGCGAACTCGATGAACTGCCGGAACTGGTGGACTTTGCCAATAAGCTGGAGGAGGCAACGATCCAGACAATTGAGGACGGCATTATGACGGGCGACCTCTATCTGATTTCGAAGCTGGAAAAGAAACAGAAGGTCAACTCGAAGGAATTCCTGGAGGCGATCAACGAGCGTCTGGCTGCGCTGATGGCATAAATCAACCGGTGACACGGGGGAGAGCGATCACATTGATGCAAAAACATGAGGTGTCGGGTTCGGTGGTACGGCGGCTGCCACGGTTATATCGGCTGCTGCGGGAACTGGAACGTTCGGGTGTTGTGCGCACCTCCTCCCGGGCACTGGGAGAAAAGTTAGGAATGACGGCATCACAGATTCGCCAGGATCTAAGCTGCTTCGGTTGCTTCGGTCAGCAGGGTTGCGGCTATGCTGTGACAGAACTGCGGATGCATCTGGAACAAATTATGGGGTTGGATGCCCTATTGCCAGCCATTCTGATTGGGGCAGGCAGTCTTGGAAAAGTGGTGTCAGAGAATGTACGGTTCGAGGAACGAGGGTTTCGGCTGCTCGGCATTTTCGATATTAAGCCAGAGTTGATTGGAAAGCGGCTCGCAGATCAGCCGATTCGTTCTATGGAGGAGTTGGAATCTTTCTGTGCGGAACAAAAGCCAGTGGCGGCGGTGCTTTGTCTGCCCAAAGAGTCGGCGCAGGCGGCCGCAGAACAACTGGTATCCCTTGGGGTGCGAGGCATCTGGAACTTCAGTCACTGTGATATTGCGGTGGAACAGGCAGAGGTCGTCACCGTACACCTCGATGACAGCCTGATGACACTTTGCTATAAGCTGCATAATTTGTGAGCTTTGGAACAGTCGGGTGAGACTGTTCCTCAGAAGAAGGGTACTGGTTTTGTGATCAGTGCCCTTTTGTTGCTCGTGTAAAAAACTTTTTCGGCAGATGGGAAATCGCCTGTCCCAATACTATGAGAGCCTGTTTCGCATCTTTTCGCACGCGTCTTTTCGGTGAATTTTACTGCTTGTCAAGCGTGAAAAATTCTTGCCGGGTGACAGCCGCACCTAGCGGATTTTCGCTTTGAAACCAGCGGAAATTTCCTCGAAAATTGCGCATACCAAGATACGAAACAGGCTCTGAGAGAGGAATGTGTGACAAATGGAAGAGAGAAACCAGACAAATCAGATGGATACCTCTGTCATTTTGGTGTGTGCCGGCAGTGCCACCCGAATGCAGGGGAAGAACAAGATTCTTCTGCCGCTGGGCGATACAAATGTGGTGGGTGCTGCCATGCGTGCCTTTGAGAAAAGCAGCCGTGTAGCAGAAATCATTGTGGTGGCACGTCCATGCGACCACGATGTCATCCGAGAGACGGCGCAGCAGTGCAGCATTACAAAATTTCGTGCAGTGGTGGCGGGCGGTGCAACACGCCAGGAAAGTGTGCTATGTGGGCTGCGAATGTTGTCAAAAGAAACAACGCTTATCGCTATACACGATGGGGCGAGACCGCTGGTACAGACGGCGCATATCGACCAGGTCATCCGGGACGCCCAGGTGTTTGGCGGCGCCACGCTGGGCGTGCCTGTCAAGGATACCATCAAAATGGTGGATGACCATCTGATCATCGATACCCCCGATCGTTCCCATCTGTACATCACCCAGACACCCCAGGTGTTCCGGCGGCAGCTGTACTTTGAGGCGGTGACGTTTGCCCGGGCGCATGGGCTGGACTTTACAGATGACTGCCAGTTGGTCGAAGCGATGCATTATAAAGTCTATATGACGGTGGGGGACTATACCAATCTTAAAATTACGACACCGGAAGATATCGCCATTGCAGAAGTCCTGCTGCGGCGGAGAGAGGAGGAAACACTATGAAAGAATTGATGCCATTTCGCATAGGACACGGATATGATGTACACCGTCTGACAACCCGCCGGAAACTCATCATTGGCGGTGTGTTCATCCCTTTTGAAAAGGGACTCTTGGGTCACTCGGATGCCGATGTACTGCTCCATGCCATTGCTGATGCCCTGTTGGGTGCCTTGGCACTTGGAGACATTGGAAAGTATTTTCCTGATACCGACCCTGCCTATGCCGGTGCGGACAGCTTGAAGCTGCTTTCGTGTGTGATGGAAAAGGTGACGCAGCATGGCTATGCGGTGGGCAATATTGATGCCACTGTTATCTGCCAACGTCCGAAATTGGCCCCATATATTCTACAGATGCGGGAGAATATCGCCGCTGCCTGCCAGGTCGATGTATCCCAGGTGAGCGTGAAGGCGACCACAGAGGAGACGCTGGGCTTTACCGGAGAAGGTCAGGGCGTGTCGGCGCATAGCGTGTGCCTGTTGGTGCGAAACTAGAGTGTGTTGAAACTACGCCTAACACCGCATTTTTTCCGTAAAATCTGCGTATTATTTTCGTGTCAACACGCCCTAGAGAACCACTGAATAAATTCCGTCTACGGTGTGATGCCACTTAAAAACACTTGTTGCCCCCGGCCGGCATACAATGAAAGGGGGAGATTTTCCCCCATCATGTATTGGTGGCATGACACTAGAATGGTCAGTGCCGCCAGACGGAAAGGAGGGAAACGGATGGCAGCGTGTAAGGCATCTATGGTGTCCTATACCCAGGCACAGCGAGGACAGCGTGCGCTGCAGCGGCAGGGCATCGTCAGCTCGGTGCAGCGGCTGACGCATATCGGGCCGGAAGGTTGCGGCTATCTGCTGGTGGCAGAAGCACCCTGCGAACAGGTGCAGGCAATTTTAGAACAAAATGGTATTTCAAGCAAACGGCTGCAAGGGAGTGATCGGTGGTGACGGCGAATTTTGACAACGCAGCGACCACCTATCCGAAGCCGCTTGTTGTGCGCCAGGCAGCCGCCGAAGCGATGCGCCGATATGGAAACGCCGGGCGGGGCGGTCATGATCTGGCGGATCGCACATCAGAGATGGTCTATCAGGCACGAGAGACGGCGGCAGGATTTCTGGGGGCGCGTGTGGAGAACACGATTTTTACCAGCAACTGTACCCATGCGCTGAATATGGCGATTCAGGGGATATTGGATCCGGGTGATCATGTGATCTATACTGACCTGGAACACAACTCGGTCTATCGTCCGATCATGGCGTTGGTTAAGGCCGGCAGAATCTCTGCCAGCATGGTGCAGGTCTCTGACGTGCCGGAAGAGACGTTACAGCGTCTGCAACGGGCGATCTGCCCACAGACAAAGGCGATGGTCTGTACGCTCGCAAGTAACGTGACAGGGCAGATTCTCCCCTATCGGGAGATTGCCCAGCTCTGCCGGGCGCATGGCATCTGTATGATAGCTGATGGGGCACAGGCGTGCGGCATTCTGCCTATTTCGCTGGAAACAGATGGAATGCATATTCTTTGTACCGCAGGGCATAAGGGACTGTACGGGCTGACAGGAACAGGTTTGCTTCTGACGGACTGCACATTCCCCATTCGTCCGTTGATGCAGGGCGGCACGGGGAGTGCCTCTCGCAGTCCCATGCAGCCGGACTTTCTGCCCGATCGCTTGGAAAGCGGTACACTGAATGTGCCGGGGGTGGCATCACTCCAAGCAGGTATCCAATTTGTGCAGGCGCAGGGTGTGGCAACGCTCTACCAGCGGGAGTCATATCTGTGCGATGTGCTGTGCCAGCAGCTTTCGCAGATTCCGGCGGTGACGGTCTATCGGACACCCGGTGTGTCTTATGTACCGATTGTTTCGTTCACAGTGGCAGGGGCATCGCCGGAAGAGACGGCTGCCTATCTGAATGCACAGGGCTTTTACCTGCGGGCAGGTCTCCACTGTGCCCCACTTGCCCACGAAAAATTGGGTACCACCGAGGGTACAGTGCGCTTTGCGCCATCGGCGTTTAGCCGGCTGTCGGATACGGTACGGTTGGCAGCTTGTGTGAAAAATTATGTCAATATTCTGAAAAATCCAAAAAACCTATTGAAAAAATCGAGCAATGTGTTACAATAGGTATAGGGCGATACCGCGTGAAGAATTTTGCGCAATATCGCCATGAAAGCTGGTACGGCGTACAAAAATGCCTTTTTGGGCACAGACAACGCCGTGCGGGTGTGTGCCCATTCAATAGATGTGTGAATGCATTTTGTGGGCACACGCTACATAGCGTAGAAGGAAAAACAGCAGATATGTCGGAAATTTGGCGGGACAGACAGATGTGCGTCATATTTTAGGACAAGCCATGGATAATGATTCGTGTATGTCCCCATGAGAAGCCACCGATGGCACTTATGGGCATATATACGGGCAGTCAGGAAGGCAGGCGAACAGATCAAATGGCGTTACGGGATATATTGGAC
>CASDUD010000123.1 GCA_949283725.1 uncultured Ruminococcus sp. | reverse complement strand
GTCGTCGGAGATGACGCCGCCGGAAAGCGGCTGGACGACCTCAATATAGTCGGGGGTCTTACCGATCATCTGATAGGCGCGTCGGCCGACAGCGAGGACTTCTTTGGTACGTTTATGATAGGCGATGGCGGAGGGTTCGCTGAGTACGACACCTTTTTTACCGAGGGTGATGACGGTGTTGGCGGTGCCCAGATCGATTCCGATATCGGTTTTGCTCATGATGATTCATTCCTCCTGATTGTTCTGAGATGGTTCTACGGGGTCTGCCGAAAACATATCCGGCAGAGGGTCAGAGACTGGCTGCGGGGTGCTATCCTGGGGTTGGAGCATATCTCGCAGACAGGTATATCGATGCATCCGGCGGTTGTTGTCTACCATCTGGCAGATGACATTTTTCGAGCCGATGAGAATCAGCAGCCGTCTGGCACGTGTGACCGCCGTATATAGCAAATTGCGGTAGTACAGTTTTGGAAAGCCACCCAAAAGCGGCAGGATGACAACGTTGAATTCACTGCCCTGGCTCTTGTGTACGGTAATGGCATACGCCAGTTCCAGCTGGTCGAGCTGTTCCAGCGAATAGGTGGCGCATCGCCCTTCAAAGTTGACGACTGCCTCCTGGTTTTGCGGATGGATGGCGGTCAAATAGCCGATATCCCCGTTGAAGATTCCAGCACCCGATTCCCCATTCTTGTTCCAGACGATGTCGTAGTTGTTTTTCGTTTGCATCACCTTGTCGCCTTCGCGAAAAGTGTACACAGCACTGCGGATTTCCGCCTTCGTCGTATCGGGCGGGTTCAGGCACGCCTGAAGCCGGTGGTTCAGGGCGGTCACGCCAACGGTACCCTTTCGGGTAGGGGAGATCACCTGAATATCCTCCATGGGCGTATAGCCATAGGCATCCGGCAGCCGGGTCTGTACGAGTTCCAATAAGAGAGAGATGGCAGACTCTGGGTCGAGCCGCTGAAAGAAAAAGCAGTCGCTGTTTTTTTGGGTCAGGTCGGGGTATTGCCCTTGGATGATTTTGTGGGCATTGGTGATGATGCTACTCTTTTGCGCCTGGCGAAAGACTTCTTTGAGTGCCACAACGGGGATGGCGCCGCTTTGTACCAGGTCGCCCAGAAGATTGCCTGCCCCAACCGAAGGCAGCTGATCACAGTCGCCTACCAGTACCACTTTGCAGCCGAGCCGCAGGGCGCGTAGGAGATGGGCAAACAGGCACACATCCACCATAGACATCTCGTCCACAATCATGACATCGCAGTCCAGAGGGTCTCGTTCATCATGCTGGAACGCCATCTGGCCAGACATATCATATGCGACGCCCAGCATCCGGTGGATGGTGCTGGCCTCATAGCCAGTGAGTTCTGAAAGACGGCTGGCCGCACGTCCGGTGGGGGCGGTGAGCATTACCCGATAGCCTTCCTGTTCATAAAGTGCAATAATGGCATTTAGCGTCGTAGTCTTGCCTGTACCAGGACCACCTGTGAGAATCATAATGCCCTGGGAAAGTGCTGTGACGATGGCCTCTCGCTGCAAGCTGGCATAGTGCATATTGAGTGACTGTTCCAACTGGTCGACTTTTTGTTCCAGGTCGGTGCGGTTCTCCGGTGCCGAAAAATCTCGGATGACACCCACTCGGTCAGCGATATATCGTTCAGCGGTATAGTACATTTCCAGATATACAAAAGGGCGGCCATGTTTCTCATAGACAAAGAGTGTTTGTTCTTCGACGGCGTGCTGAAATGCCGGCGCAAAGGCGGCTAGTTCTACACCGAGAAAGGCACAGACCTTTGGGCGCAGCCGATCGAGCGGCAGGCACGTATAGCCTGCCTGGGCGTTGAACTGCAATAAGTATACAATGCCTGCCTCTACTCGTACCAGGGCATCGGCTGCCAGGGCCATATGGCTGGCAACGGCATCCGCCTTCTGAAATTCGAGTTCCACGCCTGGTGTACACAGCAGATAGGGATTCGCGGTGAGTAGTTCCATCGCCCCTACGCCCCATTTTTGATAGGCACGCATGGCATAGCGAGAACGGATGTCATACTGTGCAAGGAACTGCATCAGACTGCGCAGGGCAAAAATCTGGCGCACTTCTGAGGCAATGGCATCGCACTTTTTCGGGGAAATCCCCCGCACCTCCAACAGCTTGTCGGGGTATTTCTCCATAATCTCCAGCGTTCGGTCGCCGAATACTTCTACAATGCGGCGAGCTAGGGCGGGGCCAATGCCTTTGATGGCACCGGAGGAGAGATATCGCTGGATATTCAAGGCATCCGCAGGCAGCTTGCGCTCCCAGTACTGTACCCGGAATTGTGCGCCGAACCGGGGGTGGCTGACATATTCGCCTTCCACTGCCAGCGTCTCGCCTTCCTCCACCTCGCCCATATCCCCCACCACTGTGACGGGTGCGCCGTCCACATTGAGTTCCAGGACAGCATAGCCATTGGATGGGTTGCAGAACAGTACCTGTTCGACAATCCCTTCCAAATGGAGTGGTTTTGGTTCCGACAATCGATTTCTCCTCCCATCTGTTTTCGCCGACTGCTGGAAGTGCACCAGCAGCCAGACGCAGTGTTCTTTTCTTATTATACCTGTTTTTTCGACAGATTGCAATGGTTTTTTTCTGGGCAGAAAAAAAGCGCACCCGGGCGGGGTACGCTTTGTGCGGAGCTACTATGGCCAGCCTAAAACGTGTGCTTGTTCTCATATCTTCTCGTCCGTTGGACGGCTGTCTTTGATCGAGGGCTGTACCCGGCAGTAGTGGAACGCCGGGTTTTCCGCACAGAAGGGCGCGCAAATCGGTGCCAGCGTCCCGTTTTCTGTGGGGTCTGCCAGCCAGACCGTCTGGATTAGTTCCCGGTCTGTCCACATCCACTGCGCCGCCAGGGCGTCCAGCTGTACTGGTAGCAGGATGCTGTCCTCTAGCAGCACCACCAGTCCCCGTTTGGGTGGCAGATCTTCGGTGTGCATCTGCCGGAACATCCGCCAGAGAGCCACCCCCAAAATGGCCAGCAGGCCAAATATGCCGATCCAAAAAAATATCGTTTCCATCCCACACACCTCCGTTGGGTTCATTACTGATACATCTTATGCATGGAGGTAGGGAAATGTGAACGATTTGTGGGGCATATTGTTTCCAAAAAGCGGCTGTACAGGGGTTCTGTACAACCGCTTTTTGCGCGTGTTTTCTTGGGCGGTGCTACCCTTTGAATATTTCAGGGGACGAGAAACATACCAAAGGCAGGTGGATAGAAGGTAAAAAAGCCAAACAGCACCGCCATGCCGGCAAAGAACAGTCCGCCCCACCAACCGCTGCACGGGCACTTTTGGGTGAGACGACTGGAAGACCATGCGGTTATTGCCGCGCCTGCCACAAATACCAGTAGGTCGGCGATGAGCCAGTGCGTACCTGTGATGCCTGTATAGGTGTAAAATAGACTGACGATTGTAAACATTCCCAGCAGTGTACCCAGCGCACGGGCGGAGGCATAGCCGGGGTAATGATGGCCGAGCCAAAAATATTCCCAGACGGTATAGACCAGGGCAGGGAAGAAAAGCAGCTTCAGATGTTCCCACGTGCTTTCGCTGACGGCAGAATACAGTCCGACAACCCGGTTCTCTCCACTCCATGCATAGAGAAAGTGGAGCAGGATCCCAGCAATCAGCGTGAAAAAGAATCCGATCCACGCGCTTTGGGACAGTGTTTTCATAGCGATCACCTCACATCGCTATGATATGCATTGGTTCGCCTGATTATGACAAATCTGTACGCACCGCAAATTTTATGCGATGTAGCCACGTCAGTATCTGTTTGGGCAGGCCTTATTCCGCCTGGGGTGGGAGCTGGAATTTTTCCCGGGCGATATCGGCAATCAGCTTTGCAGATCCTTCGATGCCCAAAAGGCTGCTGTTCAGAAACAGATCCCGATAGCGTGTGTTGTTCACAGCGATGCCTGTGCGTTCTTGATAATAGTTGGCGCGTGCCTTGTCTACTTCTTCAATGATGCGCTGCGGTTCGGCATTGAAACCCAGCATTTGGCGGCTGTTGCGGATTCGCGCCTGATAAGGGGCAAAGATATAGCAGCGAATGACGTTGTCCCGTTCTCGAAGCAGATAGTCGGCGCATCGTCCGATGATGACGCAGCTTTCCTTTTCCGCGTGTTCCAGCACCAGTTGGCTCTGGAGTTCGAACATTCGATCTTGTTTCAAGCTGCTGCCGACGCCGAGAGGATAGGCCATTTTATAATAGCCCGTGATGCCGTTCTCGCTGAATTGTACCAGCGAGCGAAGCGTTGTGTCAAGTGCCTCTGCTTCTTTTTCAAAGATGTTCCGGTCATAGAGGGGAATGCCCAGCATTTTTGCCACGGCAATGCCAATATCTCTGCCTCGGCTGCCGAATTGTCTGGTGATGGTGATGACATAATTTTGCATAGAAGAAACAGCTCCTTTCACACTTTTCAGCTACATCATACCACACTTCCCGGAAAATGTAAATACCCATTTTCGAGAAACAGCGTACCCGATAATACGATTCCTTGTGCAATTTGCAGACGGCTTTCTGTTCCCGCTGATTTGTCATAGCGCACTGTATGCGATTCCATTTCGAGGTTTCTAGAGCGAACTATGCCTAAATCAATATTAAGGAACCACTGAATAAATCCCGCCAACGGCACCTAGCAGCACGCTGTCGCTTGCGAGACAGCCGCCTATCGCGCGGCATGCTCTTGGCATTAATGGCACAGCATGGCGTGCAATTGAAGAGATTTCCATACTTTTTGCCGATCTTCTGGAGAACAGCAACTGTACTGCCTACGATCTCCGAGCCTATGCCGTTGCCACAAAGTAATGCAATGTGAAAAATCATAAGAATGGCGCCTTTTTCACTGGAATGAATGGCGCAGTTTCCTGTGTCTGATACTTTTCTATTATACAGCAAAATCTCATAAATGACAAGTGCTTTGCAAAAATTCTGAAAAGTACGATGAGATGCCGCTGTATGGCTGGACAGATATTTCGTTGTGTTTTTCAGAAACATGCATTGAACAATTAATCAGTGCTCACGCATGAAGGGCATTTTACACAAAAAAATCCATTTGAAAATCTGACTTGTGTCTGACTATTTCAGTGAAAAGAACTGGGCATGGCAATACAGAAAAAATACTATACATTTGTGCATTTTGTGCGTTCATGTGTAAGTCCTGAAAAGTTTACAAAAAGCCCTTGACTGGCTGGCGAGGGCATGATATAATATAAAAAATTATTCTGCCACCGGGTAGAAAATGCGAAAGCATTCGTTGCACATCAGTAGGTCTTAGTAGATGTGCAAACGGATGCTTATTTTTGTCTCGGGGGATGTCAAGCCCCGCCGGCAGGCAGGACTAATTCCGCGTTTCTGATTATAGGGAGGTTTTACAATGATGTGGAAAAAAACAGTGGTGCTGCATTATTTTACGAAAGCAGAGTTTTTTTTGTGGTGCACTTCGGTGGTGCTGATTGCCGTTTCCTTTTTCATCTTTGACAGGGAGAATTATTTGACGCTGGTGGCTTCACTCGTGGGTGTCACCTCTCTGATTTTCAACGCCAAGGGAAATCCGATCGGGCAATTTCTGGTACTGATATTCAGCGCCTTATACGGGATTATCTCCTACACCTTCGCCTATTACGGCGAGATGATCACCTATCTGGGCATGACGGCACCCATGGCTGTTTTCTCGCTGATTGCATGGCTGCGAAATCCATACAATGGAAATCGGGCGGAAGTTCAGGTGAACCGGATCGGAAAAAGAGAAGTCGTTTTCATGTGTCTGCTGACTGCGGTCATCACTTTTATTTTTTACTTTATCCTGGCCGCTTTTCACACCGCCAATTTGATTCCCAGCACCATATCTGTCACCACTAGTTTTTTAGCGGTATATCTGACGTTCCGGAGAAGTGCCTTCTATGCCATCGCCTATGCCGCGAACGATATTGTACTCATTATTCTGTGGATTCTGGCAGCGTATGCCGATATCACTTACTTATCAGTGGTGATCTGCTTTGTCCTATTTCTGTTCAATGATATCTACGGCTTTATCAACTGGTCAAAAATACAGAAACGGCAGGAAGCCACTGGCAGCCAGCCGGCCGCAGCCCGATGACTGCAAAAATAGAACCGCGAAAGAGCTATTGCACTATTTAAAGTTGGTGCAATAGCTCTTTTTTCATCGGTTTTTAAAGACTATTTTTTCTGAAGTGGAATCCAGATTTCGCTTTCATAATCCATCGCCTGTGTATCACCACAGGAATACCACTCAATGCTGTATCCACCCGCTATTTCATAGTGCGGGTTTCCGGGAAGCCATTCCTTGAAAATTCGGGTATTGACTGCCTGTAACGCACCTGGCATAGGGCCCACACAGCGAAACTTTGCCCAGGTTGCCGCCGGGATAGTGTGCACTTCTATTCCCTCGGGTACATCGCCGCCGTCATATCGTCCGGCAATCATATAGCGAAAGGTACCATCTTTAGAATCCGCATCGATACAGACGCCGAATTCCCCTACCTTGCAGCGCTTCAGTGTCGACAGGATTTCCGGGGCGTATTGCTTTGTCGTGCAGTTTTTGACATATTTGTCCCAGAATCGGGGGATTTTTTCATAGGAATCCGTCATGGAAAATGTTTCATGAATCCCGAGCACTGGAATTTCGTCCATGGTTACAATCTCATATTGCATATCATTACCTCCTTGTACTGCAATACGAATTTTTAGGGGGAGGAATGTACGAATTCGGGATGCATCGCCTTCTATCTGGCTGGGCGAGACACCATGAAACCGAGTAAACGCTTTGGTAAAGCTTTCCGGGGTCTCATAGCCATAGCGATATGCCAGATCAATGATTTTTTCCTTGCGGTGGATGAGATCCAGTGCCGCCAGATAGAGTCGTCTGGATCGCAGATATGTTTTGACAGAATAGCCTGTCACGAGTTGAAATCCACGCTGGAAATAGAACGGCGAAATGTGCACCTGCTGTGCCACCGCTTCAATGCAAATCTCTTCCAGCAAGTGCTGTTCCATGTAATCTATGGATTGCCGCAGTGCCTGCATCCATTCCATATGTCTCACCTCCTGTATCCAGTATACCAGAAAATGCTGACCATGTCCTGTCTTTTTGTGCAAAAGTTTGTCCTGTCAAGGAAAAAAGAAACACCGCAACCAATCATAGCGGATGCGGTGTCCGTTGCAATTGCAATATGATATGTTACTTCACAGCGCCATTTTTGATCGACTCAATCAGCCCACCGTTTGCAATGATCGTCTGGATAAACGCTGGGAAGGGTGCGATGTGAAATTCCTTGCCGTTTGTCACATCCCGAATAATGCCGTTGTCGAGATCCGCTTCTACAGTGTCCCCCTCTTGGATGGCATCTGCTGCCTCTGGACATTCCACAATGGCAAGTCCGATGTTAATAGAGTTGCGGTAGAAAATTCGGGCAAAACTCTTGGCGATGACCAGCGCAATGCCACTTTCCTTAATGGCGATGGGGGCATGCTCTCTGGAGGAACCGCAACCGAAATTCTCACCGCCAACCATAATGTCGCCGGGCTTGACGCGGCTGGTGAAAGTCGTATCCAGATCTTCCATACAGTGCGAGGCAAGTTCTTTCTTATCGATGGTGTTTAAGTACCGTGCTGGAATGATAACATCTGTATCCACGTTGTCGCCGTATTTGATGACAGTTCCATTCAGTTTCATGCCTGTACAACCTCCTTCGGGGAAACAATTTTACCGGCAATGGCACTGGCCGCAGCAACCGCCGGGCTTGCTAAGTATACTTCTGATTCCGGATGCCCCATTCTGCCGACAAAGTTGCGGTTGGTGGTAGAAACAGCACGTTCGCCAGCCGCCAGAATGCCCATATGTCCACCGAGACACGGCCCGCAGGTCGGTGTGGAAACGACGCAGCCCGCTTCGATGAAATCCTTGAGCAAGCCATTTTCCATGGCTTTGAGATAGATTGCCTGTGTGGCCGGAATGATGATGGCACGCACATTCTTTGCTACCTTTTTGCCTCGAATGATAGAGGCAGCCTCTTCGATATCCTTGTAGAAACCGTTGGTGCAGGAGCCGATGACTACCTGGTCGATCTTGACATCGCCCACCTCGTCAATGGTGCGTGTGTTGCCCGGCAGGTGCGGGAATGCTACAGTGGATTTGATTTCCGACAAATCGATTTCGATAACTTCGTCATATACGGCATCTTCGTCTGCCTGGTAGACTACCGGCTTGCGGTCGCTGTGTTCTGCCACAAAGGCAAGGGTTTGTTCGTCTACTTCGAAGATACCGTTTTTCGCACCGGCTTCAATGGCCATATTGGTCATGGTGAGACGGTCGCTCATGGTGAGGGATGCCACGCCCGGTCCGGTGAATTCCATAGAGCGATACAGCGCACCGTCTACGCCGATTTTACCGATGATGTGCAAAATGACATCCTTGCCAGAGATGTAGGGATTGAGTTTCCCTTTGAGAACGAACTTGATGGCAGACGGCACTTTAAACCATGCCTTACCGATGGCCATGCCGCACGCCATATCTGTCGAGCCGACACCGGTCGAGAATGCGCCCAGTGCGCCGTAAGTGCAGGTGTGGGAGTCTGCGCCGATGACTACATCGCCGGAGACCACCAGACCTTTTTCCGGGAGCAGGGCGTGTTCAATGCCCATCTGTCCCACATCGTAAAAGTGTGTGATGGCTTGTTCGCCGCAAAAATCTCGACACATCTTGCACTGGGTTGCCGCCTTAATGTCCTTGTTTGGCGCAAAGTGATCCATGACCATAGTCACTTTCTCTTTGTCAAATACGCGTTCGACACCAAGTTTCTGAAATTCCCGGATGGCGACCGGGGAGGTGATGTCGTTGCCGAGTACACGGTCGAGGTTGACCAAGATGAGTTGTCCGGCTTCGACATGATCCAGCCCAGCGTGTGCCGCCAGGATTTTTTGTGTCATCGTCATACCCATAGGTAGAATTCCTCCTTTTTTGTATTTATGAAAGGGAGATACATTTTGTACATCCCATTATACCTCAATCCATCCGATTGATGATCGCACCCTTGTCCGCCGATGAAACCATCTTTGCATAACGCTTCAGATAGCCAGTGAGGTTTTCCTTCACCAGGATCTTTGTAGTCTTTTTGCGTGCTGCCAGTTCCTCGTCGGAAACTTCCAGTGTAATCGAGTGGTTCGGGATGTCGATGGAGATGATATCGCCATCCTGAACATAAGCAATTGTGCCGCCGTTGACCGCCTCTGGCGAAACATGCCCAATCGCTGCGCCGCGTGTGGCACCGGAGAACCGACCGTCGGTAATCAGGGCAACGTCCTTGTCCAGTCCCATGCCAGCGATGGCAGAAGTCGGCGAGAGCATTTCCCGCATTCCCGGGCCGCCTGCCGGTCCCTCATAGCGAATAACAACCACATCGCCCTTGACGATTTTGCCGCCTTTGATGGCAGCGATGGCTTCTTCTTCGCTGTTGAACACTTTTGCTGGCCCCTTGTGTACCAGCATTTCCGGAGCCACAGCACTGCGCTTCACCACGCAGTGGTCGGGGGCAAGGTTGCCCTTTAGTACGGCGATGCCGCCGGTTTCACTGTAAGGTTGGTCGATAGGACGGATAATCTCTGGGTTCTTGTTGATGCAGCCCTTGATGTTCTCGCCCAGCGTTTTGCCGGTGACCGTCATCACATCGGTATGAATGAGATCCTTTTTCACCAGCTCGTTGAGTACTGCATAAATGCCGCCGGCTTCATTGAGGTCTTCCATGTAGGCGTGCCCTGCCGGGGCGAGGTGGCAGATGTTCGGCGTCCTGCCGCTGATCTCGTTGATCATTTCAAGATCGATATGGATACCGCATTCATTGGCGATTGCCGGGAGGTGGAGCATACTGTTGGTGGAACATCCCAATGCCATATCGGCGGTCAGCGCATTTTCAAATGCTGCTGCGGTCATAATGTCTCTCGGACGGATATCCTTGCGCACCAGTTCCATCACAGCCATACCCGCCTGTTTGGCCAGCTTAATGCGTTCGGAATACACTGCCGGAATGGTGCCGTTGCCCTTGAGTCCCATGCCCAATACTTCCGTCAGACAGTTCATGGAGTTAGCGGTGTACATACCGGAGCAGGAGCCGCAGGTCGGGCAGGCGTTGTTTTCAAACTCTTCGACATCTTCGAGCGTGAATTTGCCAGCGGCATAGGAACCGACTGCTTCAAACATACTGGAAAGGCTTGTCTTGCTGCCCTTCACATGACCGGCGAGCATCGGACCGCCGCTGACAAAAATGGTTGGTACGTTGATGCGGGCTGCTGCCATCAGAAGCCCCGGTACGTTCTTGTCACAGTTTGGAATCATGACCAACGCATCAAAGTGGTGCGCAAGTGCCATGCACTCAGTGGAATCGGCGATGAGATCTCGTGTTACCAAGGAATATTTCATGCCCACGTGCCCCATGGCAATGCCGTCGCAGACCGCAATGGCAGGGAATACGACCGGTGTACCGCCCGCCATGGCCACACCCAGCTTGACAGCCTCCACGATTTTGTCAATGTTCATATGTCCCGGTACGATTTCGTTGTAGGAGGAGACAATGCCGACCAGCGGACGCTGCATCTCTTCCTTGGTCATGCCCAGTGCGTGGAACAGGGAACGTTGTGGTGCCTTGTCCACGCCATCACAATAAAAATTAGAACTCATTGGAAATACACCTCATTTTGAATGCGCGTTTAGGCGCTTTTCATACATAGTTTTTGGCTGAGCTTTGCCGTTTTCGTTATGAAAAATTCTTGCTGGACGAAAGCCAGTCTGCGAATTTTTCTCTGGAAACTGGCGAAGATCTACACCAAAATCTTATGCACGCCAAGGTATGAAACACGCTTTTAGGCATTGCCGCCGGGTGACCTTTTGCGGTGCTGCCTTTGTATATTTATGTTTGTATTCGGCTGAAAAGTCACTTACCATTTGAAAAATCGATGTTTATAAAAACTGCTTTCCCGATGTCTCAATCAGGAAAGCAGTAAAATGTCTGGTTACGCGATCCCGTAGTTTTGGGGGAATGGTGCAACTTAGTTATTGATCAGCTTA
>CASDUD010000122.1 GCA_949283725.1 uncultured Ruminococcus sp. | reverse complement strand
TTTTACGCCCTCTTCTTCAGACTTGACAAAACCATGCGTTTATGCTATGATAATTCTGTAGCATTTTATTTACTTCCTTTTCCCGTCCCCGGTGGCCTCCGAGGCGGGATTTTTTTCGTCTAGTTGCGTTCTTACCGCATTTTTCGCTACTCTGGCACGCAGCTGCTTTGACTGTGCCCAGCACTTCCGGGTACACCCCGCTCCAGTCATAGGCGTATGTCAGCGCGTCGAAGTCATGTACAGTGAATTTCCCACGCATCAGCTGCTGATAGAGCGCATCCATCTGTACTGTATCTAGCAGTAAAGTCACACTTTTTACCATGTCCTGTCCTCCATATACTTCCTACATCATTTCTGTCCTATGCATTTTCAGGTGCCTCAGCCTCCGCTTGTTGCTTCCCCCACGGGTGCGCAGCCGCCCACTCTAGTCCCGCCTTCACCTGGTCATACTGGTCAGGGTGGGCAAGGACATACTCCTCAATGGTTTTTCCAATCCGTTCCGCCATAATCTCCCAGATATCACTCCGTTCTTTTGGCGTCAATTCGTCCCAGTACCGCACTTCATCACCAATGCGAATGGTACTTCTTGTCATAAAATCGCCCCCTTTCTTTTTACAATATGTGCCATAGCTTGCCCTTATGTCGCAGAAATCCCGTGCGCCTGAGCCTTTGCAGCGAGCCCTTTGCAGATCTCTGCCATGGTATGTAGCTGCTCTTCTGCACTCAGCGTACGCCACACCTCCATAAAAAGTGCGCCGCTCTCGTCGAAGCTGACCCCGCCGCTGTCGCGCCATGCCTGTAGAGCAGTGGCTGCGTCTGCGATGGGCTTTTCTACGGTGATTGTGACTTGATTCATACGTTCACGTCCTTTCTTGTTTGGTCGGAGCGTGCCGGAGTTGCACCGGCGATGTACTAATCGCTCCATGTGCGGCGGCAAGGGGATCAGCCGCCGCTTTTGGAAAGGAGAATTTCCATGAAGCCGGGCTTATGCCCGGTGGGCTGGATATCGCTCCAGCGGGCGCCAAGTTAATGACTGAACAATTCTTCGATTGGGATTTCCGGGAACCAAGTCTTTTGAATCAGAATAGCTTGTTCCACGGTAAACGATCGTTTTCCGCATGTCTTGTGCCAGAGTGTCACTTCATCCACGCCGAGAAGCTGTGCCATCGTTTTCTTTTTGATGCCTTTGTGTTTGATCTCGCTTTCTAAAACTGGGTAATTGTAATCTTTTTGCCGCATTTGTTCCTCCTTTGCAGTTTTTTGGTTGACTTTTGTCACGCTTTGCGATATACTGTAGATATCATCTCATGGAAACGGAGGTGATACAATGGCAAATTCCAAGCAGACGAGCAAGTCGGTTGCTTCTAAGGCTTCGAAGATTCTTCGTGACGGAAGATACAGCAAAACTTCGAAGTCTGTAGCTGGCAGCGCACTTTCTCAGACAAAGAAGAGCAAGTAGTCAATTGCAATTCTTCTGCTGCGAGATGGGGCAGTCGTTCACGGCTTGCCCTGTTTTGCTTTCTAAGCTTGCGAAATGGTGGAGGGTCATAAGGTTCACCCCTTTGTCTGATTTTCTCCTAAGCTGGAGACTGGTTTTTTACGTCGTCTCCGTATGCAGTGCTGGACAAAGCTTTTCTCATTTTTTGTAAAGTACATTGTATTCCCAGCAGATTTGTGTTATAATGGTGCTGGAAAGGAGGTGATTATCATGAACGCATTTGATAGATTTTTACACTCTCATGGAACACAATTCGAGATCTACAGAGATGGGCAGCTGGTCTGCAAAACAGACGGTCTTCCTAACACAGAAGAATCATCTGGAAAGAAATATGTTGGTTTTAAGCCTGGAACAGATATTGAAATTGACGACTTAATCATCAATACAGCTAATGAGAAATTTTACATTTGTGATAAAATGACTGAATTTGTTCACAAAGAACCATTTCAAATTAAAGCTTACACGATATCCGAATCAAGATATAAACAACAAATCAAGCAAAATAATCAACCAATTTTCAATATTGGCGAAGTACACAGCTCAATTGTTGGAACACAACAGAACGTAACTGTTAACAATGGGTATTCTGCTGAATACCTGAATACGCTAATTGATCAACACGATTCTCTTGATAAAGAACTATTGAAAGAAATGGTTTCTATACTTGAAACTGCTATTTCAAGTCAAGAGCCTATTAGAAAAGGACTTCTTTCAAAGTTTGCAGGTATTTTACAGCGGAATGAATGGATTACTGCTCCGATTGCGTCCTTTATTTTTGAGAAGTTTTTTCTGTAATCGAATTAACATCTAGCAATGAATTGCTAATATCTACTTTAATCTCCAGAATTAGGCGATTATCCTCGGTTCTGGAGATTTTGTATTCCAGAACATCATCTTTCTCTGTGATTCGTATAACTTCTTGCAATCCTAACCGACTTAATTCCATTGGTACGGCTCACCTCCTTTAGCGCGCTGACACCTGCCGTCGGATTCAGCTTTGCGCATCTTTGCGTTTGCTGTAATCATATTATATGCTTTTTTGCGTACATTGTCAAGCGTTTTTGATATGGTATTATACACAAAAATGCGTGCTTGAATTTGTTGAATCTGTATAAATGCGTACCTTTTGCCAGATGATCTGCATTTTTCTATTGACATAGTACGCAAAAATGCGTATAATAATATTTAGAAGGAGGTGATCGAATTGTTGAAAGATAGCCTAAAGAAAATCCGTGAAGATCACGGGCTAACAAAACGAGAACTTTGTGAAAAGACAGGAATTTCAGAACGTGCTTATCTTACATATGAATTTGGGGAACGTGAGCCTAAAATCAGTGTCATCCAAAAACTCGCCGACTTCTACGGCGTCACCACAGATTATCTTTTAGGCAGAGAGCCAGCTAAAAGTCCGCTCGACCAGCTGCACATAGCAGAGGACGAAAAGAGCGTGCTGACGGGCTATCTGACGCTCCCAAGCGGCGTCCGTGCGCAGATACTGGACACGATGCTTATGCTTGCACAGCGGGCGTCAGAAGCCCGGAAACGGGTACAGGACGATGCCCCGCCGCTCTTTGTCTTTAAGCGTCTGAGCGTACATAAAGCGTCTGCCGGTGTGGGCTATGATCTATACGATCCTGACGCATGGCGGGAAGTCACGGTGCTTGACTGTCCGGAAGCGCATGACGCGGACTTCGCTGTACAGATAGAGGGCGATAGCATGGAGCCGAGCCTTCACGATGGTGACATCGTATACGTACGCATCGATCCGGAGGTACCGGTAGGTAAGGTCGGAGTTTTCCAGGTAGATGGCTGCGGCTACATCAAAGAGCGTGGCACAGACCGCCTGATCTCCCACAACCCCGCATATCCCCCGATACCGCTTGCCGGGACCGAGAGCCGATGCATCGGGCTTGTGATTGGTGTTGCCGAGCTTCCGGGTAAGTGTGGAAAATAGTCTTTTCCCCGCATGTGCGGGGGTGATCCCAAAAAAGCAAGTGGCAGACTCTATAGATGTAACTTTTCCCCGCATGTGCGGGGGTGATCCCAAATTCAGTCATTAACTTGGCGCCCGCTGGAGCTTTTCCCCGCATGTGCGGGGGTGATCCTCGAACTGGGTCTTGTATATCTTGTATAGCTGCTTGCGTTGTCATACTATCACCCCCTTTATCGCTCGATCAGCGGAACGATCCCTTTTTGCTTGAGTAAGTCATAGATAAAAAGCCGTCCCTTCTGTGTCCAGTACGTGTGCGGATCAGCGGCATGCTCCATACCGTCGTCTCCGTGATATGTGTGCGTTTTCGTGCTGGTGTATCCGTATGATGCGTACTTCTGATACAAAAGCCATGTACGCCCCTGCTTGTACTGCACATCGAGTGCATGTAGTACATCGTTCATTTTTCTGGCACTCCATCCATAGTCCTTTGCGATCTTTCCGATGGACAGCAGGTCTTTGCAGTTTAGTACTACATCATAGTAGCTTGCCTTTGGTTGTAGTTCTGCAATCTGCTGTTCCTGCACAGCTACGGTTGTCTCCAGACGCTTCGACTTTGCCCGCTCATCTTTCAGCTGCTGGGCAAGTTCGATCAAAAAATCCGGGTTGAAAAGTGCCTTTTCGAGGGTCTGCTCCGTCATGTATGCGCCATGTCTGCGGATGGTGGGAAGTACCTCATCAAAAATCCAGCTTTCAAACTTTTCCGCATCTGGAAGCTTGCTTTTAGCCGCAAGTCGGTAAATATCGCCTTCAGAGATGAAGTTAATCTCCTGCATTTTCCCACTGATAGGGGTAGAACGTTTCGTTATAGCCCTACAATGATCGTTAATTGCCTTGTTTGGATTTGTATAACCGAGTGCTTTGGCAACATCTGATCCGCAAAACAGTACCTTGCCATTTTCTTCGATGGTTCTAACGGAGCCGAATTTTTCGCTTTCAAAAATTTGAATTTCATTCATTAGAATTTTCCTCCTCTCTTCTCATCTTTTCAGCAATCAAACTCAACTTTGATGTTGAAAATCATTCAACAAATGAAGCAAAAAAAATATCATTTTTCTGCTTAACGTCAGTTAGTCCAAGGAGACTACACAGGGCTTCAATTTCTGTCGGCAGAAACTCTGTTTTGTTGACCAATTTGTTTCGCAATGCCTGATACGAAATTCCTAGTTTTGCGGCGATAAAGGCGTATTTGTAGCCACTGTCCTTGATAATTTGCGTTAGTGCCTTTGTGTCTGTCATTGTATCACCCCCCCCCCTCTATTTTTTGATGTTGAATATCGTTCAACAATAACAGTATAGCACGGTGTTGAATTGTTGTCAACATTCTTTTTGAAAAAAATACCGTAAAATTGATATTTTGTAGAATTGCACAAAAAACGCAATTTATTTTTGTAGATTATTATTCAACTATTTTTTCTAAAAACCCAAAAAATAGTTGACACAAATTCAACACAGTGCTATAATTATAATTAAGTATAATAGGGGGGTGAAAATATGCTGGAAGTTGGTAAAAGAATCAAGAAGCGCCGTGAAGAGCTCGGCTTGACGCAGGACGAACTTGCTGCCCAAACCGGATATAAATCTCGTTCTTCCATCAATAAAATTGAACGAGGCGGAAACGATCTGCCTCAGACGAAGATTGTTGCTTTTGCGCGAGCTCTACGTACCACGCCGTCGTATCTTCTTGGGTGGGAGGACGACCCTACTGATTACGATGATCAGGATATCGTTTCTGAGCTTCGTACTGATATTTTAGACCATTTTGACGGCGATGCAAAAGCCGCTTATAAAGCACAGCAAGCAATTTATGATGATGCCGCAAAAACACAAGCAGAAGAGCAAGACGAGAATCTGGTTATTTTAAATAGAAATGCAAAGAAACTAACACCTGAAAAACGAAAACAACTACTAGATATGGCAAGATTGATGTTTAAGGAGGAGTTTGATGATTGATTTTCCCGACTATGAACGAGCAACAAATGCGGCATACTATGTACTACGAAATTACAACTATAAATTTCCGGAAGTAGATATAAGATATATTCTTTTTACTCGCCCGAACATAAAAATATGTTCATACTCGACCGCTGCCAAAAGGTTTGGTATTTCACATAATGGATTTACCTATAATTTTGCTTCCAGTGAGCACGGTTTTACTGTGGCAGATTATGACAACGATAGATTCATCATATATTATAACGATTGGAAAGATGATAAAACGATCCGTTTTACTATGGCACACGAGTTAGGTCACATTGTTTTGCGTCACCACGAAGATAACGATGTCGAGAATAAGGAAGCAAATTGTTTCGCACGAAATATACTTTGCCCAATCCAAGTAGTCCGGGACTTTCATTTGCTTACTCCGAAGGATTATGTGGACTGTTTTTCTATAAGCATGCCCATGGCAAAGGCGGCATTCGCGAACCTAAGTTCTGACATGCATTACATTGAAAAAAATCTTGATGAACAGGTGGATGAGAACCTATATCGTTATATGGCCGGGTACACAGACGAATATCTGTACGAATATTACTAAAATCACATCAGATGAATGAAGTCATTATATTTCGATAGAATCTGCATTGGGCTGGTGATCGGCGTTGCCGAGCTTCCGGCGAAGCGTGTAAAATAGTCTTTTCCCCGCATGTGCGGGGGTGATCCTCCGGTAAAACACAAAAGGAAGTTGCCGAAGGACTTTTCCCCGCATGTGCGGGGGTGATCCTCGAACTGGGTCTTGTATATCTTGTATAGCTGCCTTTTCCCCGCATGTGCGGGGGTGATCCTGGCATCTGCTAAATCTTCACCTTGTGTTGTAACTTTTCCCCGCATGTGCGGGGGTGATCCCAAAAATGCCGAGCAGCGATCATTAAGAGATTGGCCGCCGAGCTTATCCACTCGGCGGCTATTGTACTACTATAGTCTGGAGGTTCCACCATGAAAATCGCAGCCGCATACATCCGTGTATCCACCGATGACCAACTAGAGTATTCCCCAGAGAGCCAGCGGAAAGCGCTGATCGCCTACGCCAAAACCGCTGGATATATCCTGACAGATGACTTTATCTTTGTGGATGAAGGGATCAGCGGACGCAGTGCCAGCCACCGACCTGCATTCCAGCGCATGATCGGCATGGCCAAGCAAAAGCCCAAGCCTTTTGATGTGATCCTCGTTTGGAAGTATAGCCGATTTGCCCGTAACCGAGAAGATAGCGTGGTGTATAAGTCCATGCTCCGAAAGCAGTGCGGTATCGATGTGGTCTCCATCTCCGAACCCGTGGGAGAAGATAAGACTTCCATCTTGATAGAGGCTCTTCTAGAAGCCATGGATGAGTATTACAGCATCAACCTGGCAGAAGAGGTAGTCAGGGGCATGACGGAAAAAGCCCGCCGGGGCGGTTCGCTCGGCGGAGCACCTTTTGGCTACAAAGTCGAAGGGGGTAAAATGGTGCCAGACGAGGAAACCGCCCCCATTGTGCAGTGGGTCTTTCAGCAGTTTCTGGATGGCGTTGGTATGCGAAAAATCGCAGCTTTGCTCAATGACCAGGGCAGCCGCACAAAGTATGGGAATCTCTGGGAAAATCGCACAGTGGAATATATGTTGCACAACATTGCCTATATCGGACATCAGCACTGGACCCCCGGCGGGACCCGTGGAAATGTACACGCAGAGAAGCTGACGAAAGACACGATCATTGTGGAAGATGCTCACCCAGCAATTATAGAAAAGGAGGTCTTTCAGGCGGTACAAGGCCGATGTGCAGCGTTAAAAAAGAAGTATAGGAAATCCGAGAAAAAAGAAACTGGCAAACCCTTTCTGGCAAAAGGCCTGATCCACTGTAGTACCTGCGGGAGAGCACTTTGCCTGGCTGTCAGAACGAAGGGCGTGCAATGCCAGGGATACGCCAAAGGAAAGTGTGCCGAATCGCACTATATCAGCCTGCGCGCACTAGACGCTCTGATACTGTCACAAATTCAGCACGATGTAGAGACGGGAGACTTCGGCACGGTGCTGCAAAAAACGCATTCGAAGGCAACGCCAGAGAGAAAAACCATACAAACAGCGATAGAGCGCACGCAGAAAAAGCTGGCACGTGTACGAGAGGCGTATGAAGCAGGCATTGATACGCTGGATGAGTACAGAATCCGTAAAGAACAGCTTCTGTCAGAGCTAGATGCCCTACAGGTGCAACTGCAGCCAGCACCAGAAATCAAAAATTTGGTAGATATTACAGAAGCACTTAGAAAAAAAGTACAGTCCGGCATATCCGTCCTGACATCTGATGTACCAGACGCCCTGAAGAACTCCGTACTGCACAGTTTTGTGAATCAGCTTGTTTTCGACCGAAAAACTACCTCTGTATCTATATCGTACTATATTTGAGATAATTCTAGCGCATATTTTCATAAACGAGATACGCCCTAGAATTATCATTTCTTACAATTGGGCCCGCCGAGTTGTGATATGATATACTTTGCCGTTTTAGCATTCGGTGTTTTGATTTTCACCGGGTACTGTAATTTTTTTTCATAGAACCACATCTTTAATTCGCCTCCTTTTCCCAAGGCCAGGGTCCTTGAATCCAATTCCAGGTGCCATTTGATGTGTCAATCTGCATGGGCTGAAGCGGCCCGAATTGCCGTACATAGGAAGCTACTGCTTTCTGGCGCATTGCATGATAATTCTGCCACATACGCATTGCTTGATGACACTGTGGGTGCGTATCCAGATATAACTGCAATTCATTCAGGTAAAAGTCATACTTTCGAATCATAGCAAGTAGACGCTGTCTTTCATGCACAAGGACCACCTCCTCGGAATGGGAAATCTAAAGCCGGAAAAATAGTGCCAATGGGAAACGCAGTTTCCACATCATACGGTTCTTCCCACGACTGGAACGGCACATAGGCCATACCCAGCGGCGTTTCCGATGGAAACTTAGTTGTAGTATTCATATCTACTTCTTCTGACTGAAGTCCCTGTCCCATCTGCGAAGGCATATAATCTCGCAACATATTTTTTTGCATACCCATTGAACCGGGCATGGGTGTGAATGGATTTGGCAATTGCATACACTCCTTTCTGCATCGGGTCAATCGCCTGTCGATGCATTCCAGTATATGCAGCAACCAGGTAATGCGTGTAAGCAAAAGCGCACCAAGAAAAACATCTTCTGAATGATGAGGTTCATATGCGCTTAAATCATCCTTGTATAGCCATAAAACTTGTGAATTATTTATAAACCACTCATTTGTCCGCTCCTATTGGGTAGCTTCACTTACGCAATGGAGTTTATTTATAGCCATTCCGCATAAATGGGTATAGTTGTACTGGTCTTAATCTTCTCTACAATTAGAATGATTGAAAAATGTGTGCAAGAATTGCAACAAATGGAATAACTTCTACAATTACAATGTAGCTTGCAGTGTGATATAATGTAGTAAATAATTTTTTATGTATCGGGGAAAATTGTCGATTTCGTCCCCAGAAATGAAAAATCGCCGCTGTGGGTCATACCCCTGACAACGGTAATGTGCAGCGGCTCCCGTTGCAGGTCGGAAAGCTGTTCCAGCAGTTTTTGTGGACGGTGGAAACGGAACCGCAAAAGTTCTCGGTTTTCTCTGTATGCCTGGACAAAAATGCTCCAGTTCATTCCGCAGGTTCTGCACCCCCTCTGGATGACCTAACAAATTTTTTTATGACAGCGCTTTCGTCTGGAAAGCCCTGGTAGGTGTTGTAAATGGCGTCCACTGTCCGTAGTACTCCGCCAGGAACCAGGCATTGTCTGTCTTATCCTTTTTGAAATAGGCGCAGATGATGAGGTGGCTTTTCGGGTTATTGGCTCCATTGCACAACGCCTCGTCAATCATCTGCTGGGGCAGAGCCGGATGAGGAAAAATGGATGGCTGAAATGTCCCCTCTGTCTAAGCTGGCCGGTTAAACTCCGTAAAATCAAAAAGGGACATCTGCTGGCTCTCCTGGTCGGGGCGCTTTGGGATGTGTCCGTCTGAATGAAGTATCATTTTTTGTCAATGAGTTGGGCGATCCAGCCTGTCACCAGTTCCCAGGAAAATACGGGTTCCCTGATGCGGGATGGATAGGAGCCTTCCCACATGAGCAATCCATCCTCCTGAGGCTTATATCCCAGACATTGCCCATCCGCAATGATCTCGGTGTATCTGTCCTGATAGGCAGATTTGAGATAATTCGCCCGTTCCTAGGTGTCGCTGTGAACAGGTTAAGAAAAGCTCGATCTGCTGTTTCTTATATTTCAGGCCATCGTCCTTGTTGGCGATAATAGTTATGATCCGCTTTTCATCCAAAAACACAGAAAGAGGGACAGGTCGGGGGAACCGGGACTCATGGGTATCGGAAATATCAAAGTAGTATTTCAGTTGGAGCTTGCCATTGTGCACACCGTCAAAAACGGCAATGCCGTTTGCACCCCTATTTACCCAGCGCCCAGATTGCCAGTTCCATCGCTCGATCTCCAAGGATGACGGTGGCATCTGGGCACTAGGTGTGACAAGCAGTTGTTCATTGAATGAAAGCCGATAGTTGCGCCAGGCAAAACACAAGAAACGTATTCGAGAGTTGCATGTTTTTATCCGTTTCCAACCGCAGGGTTTTGCAGTATGGTCATCAACCACATAACCCGAACCATGTTCCCACATTACAAAATCGCCATACATTCCTTCTGTATGTACAAAGCGGGAATGTTGACCCTTCTGTGGACAATATGTTACGTATTACTTCCGACGGCAGAAAGCTGGGACTTGACCCAAGACTGATTGACCCGTCATTTGAGGATAACCCTGACACAAAGCTGAATCAGTGTGTCAGAAACGTTACGCAGATCTATCATGATACAGCAGAGGAAAAGCTGACACAGATCATCTTCTGCGATCTGGGTGTTCCGAAGAAAAACTCACAGTCAACGGATAAGGGAGAAAATGCTGATGAAAAGTCTGCTTCTGAAAGAGAATCCTTAGAGGAAGAATGTGACTTCTGCGTTTATGATGATATTCGGGATAAGCTGATTGCAGACGGCATAAAACCGGAAGAGATCGCTTATGTACACGATGCCAAGACCGAAAAGCAGAAAGCTGATCTTTTCGATCGTGTGAATAAAGGCGAAGTGAGAGTTCTGCTGGGCAGTACAGGAAAAATGGGTACGGGTACGAATTGTCAAAAAAAGCTGATCGCATTGCATAATCTGGATATTCCTTGGCGACCAAGCGACCTGCAACAGCGAATTGGACGTATCGAACGCCAAGGCAACCAGAACAGCGTGGCTCATGTTTTTAACTATGTGACAAAAGGCAGTTTTGATGCATATCTTTATCAGACACTGGAAGCAAAACAGCGTTTCATCGGACAGATCATGACTTCCAAAACACCTGCAAGAACTTGTGAGGACGTAGATCAGCAGGCACTCAATTATTCTGAGATCAAGGCACTCTGTACAGGAGATGAACGTATCAAGGAAAAGATGATGCTGGATAACGAGGTAAAGGAACTGAATCTTTTGAAAGCAGAACATACCAATACGGTATTTGATATGCAGCAGACAGTTGCTTCCACTCCTGCAAAGATTGAAAAAGCAGAGGAAAGACTGGAAAATCTGAAAGCAGACCGTGAGGCACTGCGTCAGCTGCCGGTCGATGAAGAAACCAAGTTGCCCGTATTTAAAATCATCATTGATGGCACGGAATACGCAGACCGAAAAGAAGCCGCACAGGCTCTTGAGAATGCGGTGCTTGATTTTGTAAAGAACAGTTCCAATCAGGAAACAGATGTTGGCGAATTTCAGGGATTCAAGCTATCCGTCAAGGCAGTGATGTTTGGCAATGAGCCTGATATTTCCATTACCATGAAAGGCAATGAAGAGCATAGCTGTACCTTAACAAGCAGCTTTTCTGCCAATCTCAAACGTATGGAATCCACGCTCTACAAAATTGATCAGACAATCAGTGATGCACAGAACAACGTAAATAAGCTGAAAATGGATTTGGAAAATGCCCGGCGTATCGTCAACACACCATTTCCACAACAAGCAGAACTGGAACAGAAAACAGAACGTCTTGCTTCTCTTACTGATGAACTCAATCAGGCGACGATTGAAGCCAAAAAGAATGCTCC
>CASDUD010000121.1 GCA_949283725.1 uncultured Ruminococcus sp. | reverse complement strand
CGAAAGTGCCATTGCGGATGCGATGGAAATATTAGGCTGCTCTGCTAGAAGTCCTGCGTATACAGCACCCACAGCCATGCCCTCCGGCAGATTATGCAGGGTGACTGCCAGTACCAGCATGGTGGTTTTTCGAAGATGGCTTTGCGGTCCTTCCGCTTCGGTACTGTTTCGGTGCAGATGTGGGATGATATGATCCAGAAAAAGCAGGAAAAGAATACCCAGAAGAAAGCCAACAGCGGCTGGTACAAATGCCCACTTTTCCATGTCAGATGCTTGTTCCATGGCAGGAATCAGCAAACTCCAAACAGAAGCCGCCACCATAACGCCGCCAGCAAAACCAGTTAAGGCACGTTGTACCTGCTGCGATAGGCCGCCTCGCAGAAAAAATACGCACGCAGATCCCAAAATCGTGCCGAGAAACGGCAAGATGATGCCCTGTAAAATTATCAATGCCATAAGTTCCTCCTTTTTGGAAATATGTTTTGTAATAGTATTATACCAGATTTCTCATATGATTTCCACCTTTTTCAGTGGCAATTTTATATATGTAGATTATGTGAATAATTGCGAAAATGATTTGCAGATTTTCAAGACTTACCACTTGCAAAAAAAGAAGAAATATAGTATAATAGAAAAAATCAAGAGAAAGGTGATGAAAATAAGAACCTGTCTGCACAAGATGCCATGGCAGCTTTTTGGCATCTTTGCCCCATGACTTTGCCCGAAATCTTTGCAATACATACACAGTATTGCTGTGGCTTTTGTGCTTTGCCATGGCACAAATCTGTCGAAAAATTGGCTCGTGTCCCTTGTGAAGACAGGTTCTAAGTGCTCCTGCCCATTGTATTTTTCGGATCGAATGGAGCAGTACAACAGACGCAAAACGACCGCAGGGAAACCATTACAGAAAGGAAATACAGAAAAGATGAGCGATATACTGGAAAATACGACAATGTCGGTGCTGCCGTTCATCGCCATTCGAGGAACTGTGTTGTTTCCGAAGATGACGATACATTTTGATATGGTGAGAGTCCCCTTTGTGAAGGCTTTGCGGGCCGGAATGGATTTAAATCGCCAAGTGATTTTGGTCACGCAGAAGGATCCGTTGGTGGAAGAGCCTGCTGAGGACGATTTGTATCGGGTAGGTGTTGTTGCAGAAATACGGCAGATTTTGCAAACTCCAGATGGTGTTACACGTGTGCTGGCAGAGGGAAAACAGCGGGTGCGGCTGGTAAAAATAGAGATGGGCGAAGAAGTTTCCTATCCGCAGGCACAGTTTGAGCCATACCCAGAAGTCGGAACCGATCTGTCCCCTGAACATATGACAAAAGCCATCTGCCGCCGGATGAAGGATGCTTTTCATCACTATGCCGAGCTAGTCCCTCGTATGCCGCAGGAGTTAGTTGCTGCGGTGGTGTGCGAACAGGATCCCATCAAGCTGTTTGAACATATTGTATTTAATGTGGCAATGGATCATCCGCAAAAACAGCAACTGTTGGAAGAAAGCAACTGGCCGGAACGGTTGAGAATGTTGTTACAAATGCTGGTGGATGAGATAGAGATCCTAAAAATTGAAAAGGATTTGCAGGAAGAGGCGCAGACGAGAATGGATCGTTCTCAGCGGGAATATTTTTTGCGAGAACAGATGCATCTTATAGCGGAGCAGCTGGGTGATGTAGAAGAGCCGCTTTCAGAAATGGAAGAATATATCGACCAGATCCAGAAACTACCGCTGGAGGAGAGCAACCGCCGGAAATTGGAGAAAGAGGCGGATCGTTTGGCAAGACTGCCGGCCGCCTCTCAAGAGGCGTTTGTGATTCGAAACTATCTGGATACCGTGTTGGCACTGCCTTGGAATACTGCCAGCCGTTCCAAAGTGAATCTGAAACGGGCGGAAAATATTTTGCAGCGGGATCACTACGGCTTGGAAAAGGTGAAAGAACGGATCTTGGAGAGTTTTGCTGTGCGTGTGCTAAAGCCAGAGGCAGAGGGACAGATTCTCTGCTTTGTAGGCCCGCCCGGTGTGGGTAAAACTTCCATTGGCAAGTCCATTGCTAAGGCATTGGGCAGAAAATATGAGCGTGTCTCCCTTGGTGGCGTGCGGGACGAATCGGACATTCGAGGGCATCGTAAAACTTATGTTGGTGCTATGCCCGGGAGAATTATGGATGCCATGACGAGAGCCGGTACGAACAACCCGCTGATTATGCTGGATGAGATCGATAAGATGAGCAATGACTTCCGGGGAGATCCCTCTGCGGCACTTCTGGAGGTGTTGGACAGTGAACAGAATAAAGCGTTTTGGGATCACTACATTGAAGTGCCTTTTGATCTGAGTCATGTCTTTTTTGTCGCGACTGCCAATTCGCTGGATCCGATCCCAGCACCGCTTTTGGATCGGATGGAAGTGATCGAACTGGGTAGCTATACCCGGGAGGAAAAGTTCCAAATCGCTAAGCAGCACTTGGTTAAGAAGCAGATGCAGAAACATGGGCTGAAAGGAACGCAATGCCGTATTCCCGATGAGGTGATCTATGCGGTGATCGACGGCTATACCCGTGAGGCAGGCGTGCGGGAATTGGAACGTGTTATTGGGAAGCTGTGCCGAAAAGCTGCTAAAAAGATCGTGGATGGTGTGTGCAAGAAGGTGACATTTTCTGTTGCTGATCTGGCATCGTATCTGGGCGTACAAAAATATCGCACGGGCACTGAGACGCACGAAGATACAGTTGGCGTGGTCAATGGACTTGCCTGGACTTCTGTAGGCGGCGTTCTGATGCCGATGGAGGTGCTGGTGCTGCCAGGAAAGGGTACAGTGGAATATACTGGCTCGCTGGGCGATGTAATGCGGGAAAGCGCCAAAATTGCTGTCAGCTATGTACGCAGCGTAGCAGAGCAATATGAGATCGTCCCAGACTTCTACAACAAGAACGATCTGCACATCCATGCGCCAGAGGGAGCAGTGCCCAAGGACGGCCCTTCCGCAGGTGTCACCATGGCAACTGCCATTGTCTCAGCGCTGTCTGGCAGACCGGTGCGGGGCGATGTCGCGATGACGGGTGAGATCACACTGCATGGCAAGGTGCTTCCGATTGGCGGACTTCGGGAAAAATCCATGGCAGCCTACAAAGAGGGGATCAAGACAGTGATCATTCCCGAAGAGAATCTGCCCGATTTGGAAGAGGTGGATGAGGTTGTGAAACAAAATGTACAGTTTGTCCCTGCTAAAACGTTGGAAACTGTACTGCATACGGCACTGGTATCTAAGAAAAACGAAAAATCATCAACGGTGCCGCAATCTGTAGAAGTATGTCTGGTGTAAAGAGGGGAAGGAGGCGTAAAATATTCATGCAGTTTCAGAATGCAAAATTTGTGGCTTCTTACGGAACTTTTTCGCAGATTCCTCCCAGTAATACTATAGAAGTGGCTTTTGTTGGGCGTTCGAATGTAGGGAAATCTACGCTGATTAACAAAATTTTTCAGCGAAAATCTCTTGCACGGGTGAGTGCTGTACCAGGCAAGACGGCAACCATTAATTTTTATCAAATTGACCCTCTGATTATTGTGGATTTGCCGGGATATGGCTATGCAAAAGTGTCCAAGTCGGAAAAGGAACGTTGGTCGGGTCTGATTTCTGGTTATCTTGGTGCAGAGCGAGATCTGCGGCTGATTATACTGCTGATTGATATGCGGCATCCGCCTTCGAAGGACGATTTGCAAATGATGGAATTTCTAGTGGAGTCGGAGCTGCCGTTTTTGATCGTGCTGACTAAGGCGGACAAACTGAATAAGGCAGAACGTGCCAAACGGATGCAGGCATTTGCGACAGAAATTCCCTACTTCTCCCAAATTCATATCATTCCTTTTTCGGCAGTGACCCGGGAAGGCGTGGCGGAAGTGCAGGAGATTCTAGAAGAGATCGCATCCGATACCGAAGAAGTGTAAGGCAGCACTGCACAAAGGTTGTGCGGAAAACACAAAGAGATTGTATGCAAAACTATCAAGACTCTTTGTGTGAGAGGTTGTCATAAGTAAAGAAAGGAAGTACGAAAATGTTTGTATCAGATAATCTGGCAGTCAATGAAGAGGGACACTTGACCATCGGCGGGGTGGATACCATTGCATTGGCGAAGAAGTATGGCACGCCGCTGTATGTGATGGATGAGGACATGATCCGTCGGGACTGCAAGATTTTTCAGAAGAGCATCGATACGTATTATGACGGGCAGGGGATGGTTTGCTATGCCAGTAAGGCATTCAGCTGCAAAGAAATCTATCGTGTGATGCAGTCCGAAAACATGGGAATTGATGTGGTGTCAGCGGGTGAGTTGTACACGGCAGTACAGGCAGGCTTTGATGTGTCCAAGGCATGCTTTCACGGCAATAACAAAACGCTGGAAGAACTACAGATGGCATTGGATTATCAGGTAGGCAGAATTGTGGTGGATAACATCTATGAGATGGAGATGCTGAACCAGCTTGCCAGTGAAAAAGATGTTGTCGCGCCGATTTTGCTGCGAATCAAGCCGGGCGTTGATGCGCATACGCATAATTTTATTCGCACAGGACAAATTGACAGCAAGTTCGGCTTTGCTTTGGAAACGGGCGAAGCCTTTGAAGCGGTGCAAAAGGCATTATCCTATCCGCATTTGCAGCTTCGAGGGCTACATTGCCATATTGGTTCTCAGATTTTGGACACGCAAGGATTTACAGCGGCAGCAGAAGTGATGATGGAATTCATCGAAAAGCTGAAGCAGGAGTTGGACTATGAAACGCTGGATCTGAATCTGGGCGGCGGCTGCGGTATTTGTTATACAGAAGCTGACGACCCACTGCCGTATGATGCCTATATGAAAGCGATTGCAGAAGTTATCAATGGCTTCTGTGCCACTCATGATGTTAAGCGGCCATTTGTGCTGATTGAACCGGGACGTTCCATCGCTGGCCCTGCCGGTATTACGCTGTATACAGTAGGTGGGATCA
>CASDUD010000120.1 GCA_949283725.1 uncultured Ruminococcus sp. | reverse complement strand
CGCCGATCTTGATCCTGGACGAGCCGACCGTCGGACTCGACCCGAAGCAGATCCTGGACATTCGAAATCTGATCAAAAAGCTGGGGAAACGCCATACCGTCATCCTCTCCTCCCATATTCTGTCGGAAGTACAGGCTGTGTGTGATCGGATCGTCATCATCAATCACGGCGAAGTGGCAGCGGATGACACCACCGAGAACTTGTCCAAAACGGTCAACGATCATGCGCAGAGCCATAAGCTGAAACTTTGGATCAAAGGCGATAAGGCGCAGGTGCTGCCGGCACTCGAGTCTCTCGGGGAAGAGACGGGCGGTGTGCGGGTTACATCGTTCCACGAGCCGGAGCCGGGTGTGTTTGAATATGAAGTGGAATCCCCTGCGGGCACAGACCTGCGGCCAGCCATCAATACGCTGGTGCAGCAGAACGGCTGGGCGATCTATCAGATGGATCTGGGGCGGATGACGCTGGAGGATATCTTCCTGCGTATTACCATGGGCGATGGGCTTGCGCCTGAACCCAAAAAGGCTCCGCGGATTCGGCTGCATACCAATGCGCCAAAGCCTGCGGCGGCACCGGAATCGTACACAGTGGTTTCCAGCGAAACAGATGTTTCAACCGAGATAGAAGAAACGCCGGCAGAGAAAGAAGAGACGCCGGCGGCGGATGCGTCCGGCGCAGCCGAAGAAGAAGGAGGAGAGGCATAATGGGAGCAATTTATCGGCGTGAAATGGGGGCGTTTTTCACCTCCAGCATTGCCTATGTATTTTTGGCAGTGTTTTATCTGGCGGCAGGATATTTCTTCTTTGCCTCGTCGCTTGCCTCTGCCACAACGGATATGTCCGGTGTGTTTACGAGCCTGTTTCTGATTGTGGTGATTCTGATTCCCATCCTAACGATGCGTCTGTTCAGCGAAGAGAAAAAGCAAAAGACGGAACAGGGGCTTCTGACTGCGCCCGTCTCTATCGGCGGGATCGTGCTGGGGAAATATTTCGCCGCCCTGACGATGTATGCCATAGGGCTTGCGGTTTTGTTTGTCTATGCATTGATTTTGAGCTTTTTTGGCGCTGTGACGTGGGGCATTGTTGTGTCCAATGTGATAGCACTGCTCCTGTTGGGGGCGGCGTTTATTTCGGTGACGCTGTTCATCTCGTCCCTGACGGAGAACCAGGTGGTGGCAGCAGTTGTGGGTATCATCGCTCTGCTGGCGCTGTATATGCTGGATGTCATCGCCCAGTTTGCGGACGGCCTGCCAGTTGTGCCAGAGGTGCTGAATGCGCTGTCCTTCTATACGAAATACTATGACTTTACGGCGGGGCTGTTTGACCCGGCGAGTGTGCTGTTTTATATCAGCGTCGCAGTCATTTTCAATTTCTTTACCGTGCGCGTGTTTGAGAAACGCCGCTGGAGCTGAGAGGAGGACAGAACTGAATGGAAAAGGAAAATCAGAAGAAAAAGCCGTCTTCGGCAGCAGAAGAGACACGTTCGGAGGAGAAACGGCAGAAGAAGCTGAAAATGCGAAAGAAGCTGAAATATGGCGGCCTGGCCACAACGGTGACGGTTATCTTTGTGGCAGTCGTGGTGCTGGTCAATGTGGTTGTCAATCTGGTCGGCAACCGGTTCCCGAATCTAGTGCTGGATTTGACCACCTCCCATGTCTATGAGATCGGCGAGGAGACGCTCGATTATATTCGCAACCTTGACCAAGATGTGGAGATTGCCATTTCTGCTGACGAGAGCAACTTTACGACAGATCGCTATAACAAGATGATTGCAGAGACGATCGAGAAGTATCAGGGCTATTCCGACCGTATCCAGGTGACCTATTTTGATACCACAAGTGACCCGGATATTCTGGCAAAGTACCAGGAGCTGTATGCAGGCAACATCCAGTCTAACCAGATCATCGTCACCAGCGGCAGCCGAATTAAGGTGTACAACTGCCAGACCGATATGTTCGAAGTCGACCAGCAGTCGTACCAGTACTATCAGTATGGCATGATGTCCTTCTCGGACTGCATCACGGGCTTTAAGGGAGAACAGACGCTGACTTCTGCCATTATGAATGTCACCGACTCGAATCCCAAGACGGTGGGCATGATTGCCACTGCGGGCGACAGCGTGATCTTTGCCCAGACGCAGGCATACGTGGCAGACCCGAATACCTATGCCTTCTATGCCCTGGAAAACCTGCTGGATGAGAACGGCTATGATATCGAACGGGTAGACCTGATGACCAGCTCGCTCGATCCAGAGACATACGACATTCTCGTGCTACCGGCACCGTCCAGCGACTTGACAACGGATGCCATCACAAAGCTGCGGGATTTCTTGTACAACGATGGCAACCTCGGTAAGCAGCTCATCTATATCGCCGACTATACCCAGTCGAATACCCCGAATCTGGATGCCTTCCTGAGAGAGTGGAACATCCAGGTGGAGTACAGTTCTGTCATCGATGAGAACAGCAGCACCAACCAGGAGGTCAACATTCTCCTGTCCCAGGCGAATAACAGCAGCTTTGTGGCGCCGGTGGTGACCGTGACGGAGGAAGAGGACTATAACGGCAATCTTGCCAATACGAGCCTACCCATCGTAGCGCCCATGGCACGTGCCCTTACGGCACTCACCAGCAACAACGGCAGAACGGTAACGCCGCTTTTGACCAGTTCCGAGACCTCTTACTGCTATCCGCTGTCATCCGCCACGGAGGCATCGGAGGAGACAGAGACGGGTGCGTCCGGGACAGATACCGATACCGATGGCGCTGCGGCAACAGAACCGGCAGAATCGGCCGAATCGGCAGAGACGACTACGGCGACTTCCTTTGATACCGAAAGTGCCGAGCGTGGTGCCAATACGGTGATGGCACTGTGCCGGGATCAGCAGTCTGCGGGCGATCACTTCATCGAAAGCGATATCCTGGTGATTGGTTCGATGTCCATGCTGGACTATAATTTGGTACAGAATACAGCGTATAACAATGCGGAATATATCGTCGGTGTACTCAATCAGGTATGCGGCAAGGAAGATAGTATTGTCATCGCCTCAAAGGATCTGAGTCAGACCTCTATCACAGCGACGCAGTCCCAGCTGATCGGCATCCGGACGGTCGTGGTATTCGTCATCCCGGCGATGGTTGTAGTAGCCGGCGTGATCGTGGCGGTATGCAGACGGTATCGCTAAGCCAACGGAAAGGATGAGAAACATATGATGCGGAAAAAGACGCTGGGACTCATCGGTGGCGGCGTGCTGGTGGCAGCATTGGCGGCGGTGACGGTCGTGCTGCTGCAAACAGCACCAGAAACGGACGAAGACAGCGGTACGGCGCAGGAGAGCAGCACAGAGAGCATTGTGCTGACCCAGCAGGATGCAAACGACGTGACTTCCATTGATGTGACCAATGCAACCGGCTCGTTCCAGGTCGTGCGCACGGCGGAAGCCACGGAGGACGAGGACGCGGCCTTTGCCATTGCGGGCTGGGAAGACCTGACGATGGATACGACCATCCGCACCCTTGCCAACAACACTGCCTCGATGGAAGCGGATGCTGTCGTGGAGGAAAACTGTACCGATCTGGAAAAATTCGGGTTGGATGACGCGCAAGCCACACAGGTGGAACTGCATTTTGCCGATGGTACCAGCTATGCCTTCCGAGTAGGCAGTGAGGTTTCAGGCGGCGATACAACCTATTTTGCCGAAGCGGACAGTGATACGGTGTATACGGTGAAAACGTCCTATCTGGCGAACTTTGAGAAGGCAGATGTGGATTTTATCTCCACGACCATTCTGGCAGCACCGGCGAGTGAGGAGGCGTATCCCACCGTAGAGACGCTGACCGTTGCACGCAGCGATATGTCCTATCTGTTGGAACTGGACTATGATGAAACAGCAGAGGATTCTGATTCGATGTCCGGTACGATCTCCACCCACCAGATGGTATCGCCGGTGGAAGCGTATCTAAATGTGGACGATTCGACGCCAGTCATCACGGGGATGTTTGGCTTAACGGCAGAATCCGTGCTGACCCCGCACCCCACCGAAACGGATATACAGGCGGCAGGGCTGGATGAACCATTCGGCACGGCCACCATGGTATGTGATGATGGCAATACGTATGTGCTGCGGTTTGGTGAAGCGTATACGGTAACCGACGATGCGGGCAGTCAGACGACTTGCTATGCCGTGATGCTCGATGGGGTGGATGTCATCTATCAGGTTGCCCAGGAGGATCTTGTCTGGGCAACTGTGACGCCGACCGATGTGGCCTCCAAATTGATCTTTGGCACCTATGTTTGGGATGTAGGTACATTGGAAGTGTCTGTGGGGGATGTATCGATCGACTTCTCTGTCCAAGCGACCGGAAAGGATGATGCGCAGGTGACAAGCGGCGGAGAGACGGCGGACAGCGAACGCTATCGCCAGTTCTATTCCTTCCTGCTGAACACCACCGCAGAGACGGTGGAACTGGATGGGGACACGACGGGCGAGGTGCTGGCAGAAATTCATCTCACCACCCAGGACGGGACGTTGGATCAGACACTTCAATTTTACGCCCTGGATGACTTCACCTGTCTGATCACAAAGGATGGCGTATCTGCCTACACATGTCGGCGCAGCTATCTGGATGTGTTGCAGCACAATATTGAGATCTTTGACACAACAGAAGATTTCAGGACCAACTGGAGTTAAGTGCGCCTTCTATAGAAGCGTATATAAAAGTTTGTCGGAGAAAGGAGCGCATGATGAATCAGGAGTTTTTTATGTATCGGGGATATCCGCTGGTACGCAGTGGGAATCAGATCTACTATGGATATATGTCAGAGCCATATGTAGTGATGATGCAGATCCTGCACCAGCAGACGGATGAAAAGGGATTGCAGATTGCGGATAAAATCAAGGTGTATCAGATCTCCACAAAGGAAGCCGACCCCATAAAGGCGGTTGTGCGGACTTCTGACCGTCCGAGTCTGTATGAAGCCGTAGATCTGGCCAATGTTTGGCTGCGGCGTACCGAGGCGGATCATCAAAAGAAGAATACCGCCAAAAAGTAAGAACTTGTTCTCAAAATCTGGGCACTTTCTCTATGAGAACAGGTTCTAACCCACAGCGCTTAGTGTGTGCGAAAAAGGAGATCGGGCATTTTGCCCTGTCTCCTTTTTGTATATGTTTGTATATGCACGATTTTTTGAAATTTTTTTGCAGAAGGTCTTGCAAAATAGATGGGTATGTTGTATAATAGGAATAAGCAATGCTTTTTGGCGGGACAAGTCTCGGATGGCTGACTTGTGCCCGGTCGTTGCGCAAAGGAAGAAAAACGGAGGTTTCAATTTATGATTTCAGCAGGCGATTTCAGAAACGGTGTCACATTTGAACTGGATGGCAATGTGGTGCAGGTAATCGAATTTCAGCACGTAAAGCCGGGCAAGGGCGCAGCATTTGTCCGCACAAAGTATAAGAATGTCATCACCGGCGCCGTGGTAGAACGTTCCTTTAACCCGACGGATAAGTACCCGACTGCCTATATCGAACGCAAGGATATGCAGTATCTGTATCAGGATGGTGACTTGTACTACTTCATGGATATGGAAACTTATGAGCAGCAGCCGATTGACAGCACAAAGCTGGGGCCTGCCTTCCAGTTTGTGAAGGAGAATATGGAGGTCAAGGTGCTGTCTTATAAGGGCAATGTATTTGGTGTAGAGCCGCCGAACTTTGTGGAGCTTGAGGTGACAGAGACCGATCCGGGCTTTAAGGGCGATACAGCTACGAATGCCACAAAGCCGGCTACACTGGAAACAGGGGCAGAGATCAAGGTGCCGCTGTTTATTAACCCAGGGGATATGATCCGGATCGACACCAGAACCGGTGAATATATGGAGCGTGCGTAAGCCGCCAGAAGGTGTCTTTGCAGCACATGGATAACAGCGGGGCTGTGCGCAGTGCGTGAACAGCATGAGCGCGGCAGTGTTTCCCCAACCAGAACAGGAGGGTAACTGTATGAATCTGACAGACAAAATGGCATATTTGCGTGGCATGGTCGACGGGATGGAGCTGGATCTTACGACCACCAAAGAAGGAAAAGTATTGGCACAGTTGCTGGATGTCATGCAGGAAATGACGGCGTATGTGACCGATCTTCAAACACAGGTGGATGAACTCACGGAGATTTGCGACCTGTTGGATGAAGATCTGGGCGATCTGGAAGAAATCATATATGAGGATGATGACGAAGAACCATATGATTTCGATGAAGATGAGATGGATGACTTCGACGAGGATGACGAGGACGATGTGCTGTATGAGACCATCTGCCCGACGTGTGGCAATGTGATCGCAATCAGCGAGACGATTCTGGAAGAAGGCGAGATGCCGTGTCCCTGCTGCGGGGAGCAGCTGGAATTTGACTACAGCGACTTGGAGACTGGCGCAGAGATGGACGAGGTGCTGGACGAAGAGGACGACACCAACGAAAAAGAAGGTGTCTGAGTGTCTGCGGCCTGTATAAAAAGTAGGCGGACAGGCAAGTATAAGTATGAGAACCTGCCTTCACAAGATGCCACGGCAGCTTTTAGGCACCTTTGCCCCATGACTTTGTCCGAGATCCTTGCAATACATAGAGTATTGCCGCGGTTTTTGTGCTTTGCCATGGCACAGATCTGTCCAAAAAATTGGCTTGTGTCTCTTGTGGAAACAGGTTTTGAGAAAGCCGGCGTCGTCGTCGGCTTTTTCATTAGAACAAGTTCTTAGGGGAAGCTTGGCGGCATAGGCTTATAGATATGTCCCATACGCTTATGCAGGACAGCAGGACACCGGAGACATGAGGTGAAGGTATGTTTCAGATTGTAGAAAAGAAAAAACTCAACGATGCCGTGTGCATGATGAAGATGGATGCGCCGCTGATTGCGCGAAAGGTGCAGCCGGGTCAGTTTATTATTTTTCGGCTGGATGAATATGGTGAACGGGTGCCGCTGACGGTGGCGGATTATGACCGGGAGAAGGGGACAATTTCCCTGATTTTTCAGGTAGCGGGGGAAAGTACCCGCCAGTTCGCTGCACTCGAAGCGGGGGATGCCATCCTGGATTTGGTGGGGCCATTGGGGATGCCGACGGAGATCCCTGAGGGGACAAAGTCCGTGTGCGTCATAGGCGGCGGCGTGGGTTGTGCCATTGCCTATCCCCAGGCAAAGCACCTGCACCAGATGGGCTTACAGGTGGATACCATCGCCGGTTTTCGTAGCCGGGATATCGTGATTCTAGAGGACGAGTTCCGGGCGTGCAGCGATCACCTATATCTTTGTACGGACGATGGCTCCTATGGGACAAAGGGCTTTGTCACCCATGTGTTGCAGCAGCAGCTGGATGCTGGAAAGCAGTATGATCTGGTGATTGCCATCGGCCCGGTGCCGATGATGCAGTTTGTCTGCCAGACGACAAAGCCCTATGGCATTAAGACAATCGTATCCCTCAACCCGATTATGATCGATGGGACGGGGATGTGCGGTGGATGCCGGGTGACGGTGGGCGGCAAGGTGAAGTATGCCTGTGTGGATGGTCCCGACTTTGACGGCCATCAGGTGGATTTTGCCGAACTGATGCGCCGCAACAACACCTATCGGCAGGAAGCGCATGACTGCCGCCTGTCGGGAAAGGAGACGGAGTAAGCATGGCGGGAAAATTCAATATGGCACCGGAAAAGGTGCCGATGCCAGAACGGGATCCCAAAGAACGCGCCAGAACCTTTGAAGAGGTGGCACTCGGCTATACGCCGGAACAGGCGCAAGAAGAGGCAACACGCTGTCTGCACTGCAAAGCGAAACCTTGTGTCAGCGGCTGTCCAGTCGGTGTGCCAATTCCAGAATTCATTGCGGCAGTGGCAGCCGGCGACTTTTTGCAGGCGTATGATATCGTGCGGACGACGAACCGTCTGCCGGCGGTTTGCGGAAGAGTCTGTCCCCAGGAGAACCAGTGCGAGCAGAAATGCGTGCGTGGAAAGAAGGGCGAACCGGTTGCCATCGGGCGGCTGGAACGCTTTGTGGCGGACTATGCCTGGGAACATGGCTATGCCGGCACACCAGAGACGATTACGCCCAATGGGAAAAAGGTGGCTGTCATAGGCGGCGGCCCGGCAGGACTGACTTGTGCCGGTGACCTGGCGAGACGCGGATATCAGGTGACGATTTTTGAAGCGTTCCAGGTGGCAGGCGGTGTGCTGATGTATGGCATTCCGGAATTCCGTCTGCCAAAGGCCATCGTACAGCAGGAGATTGAATCGCTGCGTTCGCTTGGCGTAGATATCCAGCCCAATATGGTCATCGGCAAGATTCTGTCTATCGAGGAACTGATGGAAGATGGGTATGATGCGGTGTTTATCGGCTCAGGGGCAGGGTTGCCTCGGTTTATGAACATTCCTGGCGAGGGGCTGGTGGGCGTTTGTTCCGCCAACGAGTACCTCACGCGTATCAACCTGATGCACGGGTATGATCCCCGCTATGCTACGCCTGTCATTCGCTCAAAGGCTGTGGCTGTGGTCGGCGGCGGGAACGTGGCGATGGATGCGGCGAGAAGCGCCCTGCGTATGGGCGCAGAACACGTGTACATCGTCTATCGCCGTTCGGAAACAGAAATGCCCGCCAGACTGGAAGAGGTGCATCATGCTAAGGAGGAGGGTGTGGAATTCCAGACCCTATGCAATCCTGTCGAGATTCTAGGCGATGAAAACGGCCGGGTAGAAGGCATGAAGTGCATTCGCATGGAATTGGGTGCGCCGGACGAAAGCGGCAGACGGCGACCCGTGGAAATCCCCGGCAGCGAGTTTGTACTGCCGGTGGATACGGTCATTATGGCGATTGGCACTTCTCCGAACCCCCTGATATCCGCCACGACCGAAGGGCTGGAAACCAACCGTTGGGGCTGTCTGGTGGTCAATGAGAACATGGCGACAACGAAAGAACGGGTCTATGCCGGCGGTGATGCTGTGACAGGCGCCGCTACCGTTATTTTGGCGATGGGTGCCGGGAGAACGGCAGCAGACTCCATCGACAAGGTGCTCCGGGGCGAAACTGCCGCAGAATGAGAAAGGAAAGGTTGAGAAAGATATGATGAGAAAACGATTGGCAAAAGCCGGCTTGTATGCCAGCATTGCGGCCCTAATGGGGGCATGGTCCATGCTGCCTGTTTCTGCTTCCGAAGGTACAACCAGTGGTACAGCAAGCGGCGGTATGAGTACCGTAGGCTATTTGATTTTCATGGTACTGTTGTTTGCAGTGATGTACTTTATCCTGATTCGTCCGCAGAAGAAGAAGGACAAAGAGGCGAAGGCCATGCAGAACAGTCTGCAAGTGGGCGATGAAATCGTAACGATCGGCGGCATCGTCGGTATGGTGGTACAGGTACAGGAGGATACCGTTGTCGTTGAAACTACGGGCAATCGCAACAAGATTCGTCTAAAAACTTGGGCAATCCAGGAAAATGTGACGATGTCTGAGAATGCGAAGCGGGAGCAGGAAGCCAAGCTGGCAGCGGCAAAGGCCAGAAAGGAAGGTAAGAAACAGGATAAGGCTGATGTAACAGACAAGCCGGAGGACGGCAAGGAAATGTTGAAGGACTAGCGTGTGTTCCCATAAACATATACGCAGTATATATGCGTTTTTATGTGCTTTTCTGTACGGGATTGCAGCGGACATACTGTTTTGTACGAAAAACTTGTGCGCCTAGAGTCTGTCCCCATCTTTCTGGCTCATTTTCCCGGATGATCCGTGAGAGATTTTTGCCAGGCACAGAGCCTGCCCGCAGATCTCTGCCTTGCATCCGAAAAAATTGGCTCGAAAATCTGGGCACTTTCTCTATGAGAAAAGTTATAAGTTTTATCGATATATGCGCTGGCTTGATGGCCGCGCATATTTTTTTGCCCCGGATTTTGCATTTTCGGGGCATACGGAAAAAGCTAGCGTGTGTTTCCATAAGAACTTGTTCTCATAGAGAAAGTGCTTAAGGCTTGTTTAAAAAATGGTTATATTCGGAAAAATGTCCGGAGATTGCTGGGTGCTAGGAGAAATTCCGCAGGTAGGCTTTTCGACGACGCAGACAGTGGTTTATAGGCATTTTTCAAACAAGCCCTAGGTTTTCGAGCCAATTTTTGCGATATAAGGCAGGAATCCGCATCGCAGTCCGTGCCTATGCTTGACGCCACCCGTGCGGTATGCTATAATATAAGTATATAATGACAGTGCGGCGGTTGCGCATAGGATGCAGTGCGCAAAGATTAGCTGAGTGGCATGGCATGGACACCAGACAGAAAGGAGGAGAAAGACGCATGGGACAAGGGCGGCATAGCCATAAGAAATCTTATGTATACCAATACATGGCACGATATTCCCATAAACCGCCATACGTCTGCCTATGTAGGCGCAGATGCATTGGTTTGTGGTTGAGTTTGATGGTGCTGCTCTGGGGCGGACTGTGGATGCAGCTAAACAGCCATACGGTACACGCCAGTACCGAGTGGGCGATCTATGATGAGTCGTTATACTATGAAATCTCTCCCCAAAATCAGGTGATCATCAAAAGTGCGCGGGCATCGGTGACAAGCGTGGACATTCCTGCGGAAATCGAGGGTTGCCCGGTGGTGGAGATTGAAGGATATGCCTTTAAGGACTGTACGCGGCTTACGGCGGTGCAGCTGCCGGACTCCATCCAAAAAATTGGGGAATTTGCTTTTAAAGACTGCACCCGTCTGGAAACGTTAGAGATTCCCGATACCGTGAAAAAAATCGGCTGGGGCGCAGTGCAGGGAACGCCATGGCTGGCGAACCAGACGGAGCCTTTTGTGATCGCAGGTCAGGGTATTCTATTGGCATATACCGGGACGGAGACGGCGGTGACGGTGCCGGCGGGCGTGCGTGCCATCGGCGGCTATGCCTTTGATAGCTGTACTACCTTAGAGACGGTACAGCTGCCCGATACTTTGCGCTCGGTGGATGCTTTCGCCTTTATCAACTGTCAGGCGCTCACGTCGGTGACGCTGCCAGAGGGACTGACCTATATCGGCGAATATGCCTTTCACTGGTGTACCGCCTTACGCCAGATTGTGCTGCCGGATACGGTGACGACGGTCTCCGGTCAGGCGTTTAGCTACTGCAAGTCGCTGCAATCGGCAAAACTCTCCGCTTCGATGACGCAAATCAGCAATGGCTTGTTTCGAGGCTGTACGTCGCTGGAGTCGGTGACGTTGCCAGATGGCATCCAGCGCATCTATAGCTATGCTTTTGCCGACTGTACGGCGCTTAAAACACTGTGGCTCCCGGAGAGCGTGCAAGAAATCGGTATGAAGGTATTTGACGGCTGTGACGCCTTGCAGAAGGTGACGTTCTGTAATGCAGACTGTGCCATCTATGATGAGGCAGATACGATCCAGGTGCGTGCCAAGATCTATGGGATGTTTGACTCGACGGCACATACCTATGCCAAAAAATATACACGCGCCTATGAAGCCCTTGATTGCCAGAAGGGCGATGTGGATGGAGATGGTACGCTGGATACAACGGATGCTTTTTGGGCATTGCAATACTATGCCAGTGTCTGTGCAGGACGAACGTCACAGACGTTGACGGAACGGGCGGTGTATGCGGCGGATTATAGTGGCGATGGTACCGTGGATACTTTTGATGCCTATGAGATCTTGCGTAAATACGCCCGGATTTCGGCGGGTTATGAAGAATAGAAGCATTCGGAAAATGCGGAAGAAATGAAAGAAATGGAAAAAAGGATGGGCGTACCAGTGGAGAAAAAGGGGCTCTGGCAGGGCGTGTCCAGAAGAAGGGAGTTCAGGAACGTGAAAAGGCATATTTTGTGCTGGCTGCTTACAGTCGCACTGGCACTGGGGATGATGTTTGGTCAACCGCTGGGACAGACGGCGTCTGCGGCGGCACTTCAGACAGAGACGGAAATGCAGCAGTATGCATCGCTGTACTATACGGTGAATGCGCTGGGCAACAGCGTGATCACCGGCGTAGCGCCTACGTGCGGCACAGTGGTGGAGATCCCTGCACGCATCGATGGGCGGCTGGTTACGGAGATCGCCGATTCGGCATTTTTGGGCTGTGAGACGGTGGAAACGATCCACATACCGGACAGCGTGCAGCGCATCGGCGACTACGCTTTTGCCGGATGCCACGCCTTGACCGAGCTTACGGGCGGCGCTGGGATTACGTATGTGGGCGCATCCATTCTCGCCGACACCCCATGGCTGGCTGCCCAGACCGAACCGGTGGCAATCCTGTTCGATCGAATTGCAGTGGCGGTGTGCCAGCCGGGCGGTGTGGGTTATACGGTGCCGGAGGGCGTGACGATGCTTGCCGATCAATTGTTTGCGGACGAGACGGCACTGGTTTCGGTAACACTCCCCAGTACGATGGATACCATCGGCAGCTATGCGTTTTCGGGTTGTACAGCTCTGGCGCAGCTGACGCTGCCGGCACACTTGACTCAGATACAGGATGGTGCCTTTTGGGGCTGTATGAGTCTGACAGAAATTGCTCTGCCCGCCCGGCTTAATACCATTGGCGACTATGCCTTTCAGGGCTGCACGGGCTTGAAACAGGTGACGTTTCGGGATTCGCTGCGCACGATCGGCGCACGTGCCTTTAGCGGTTGTACGCAGCTGCGAGCCGTGACGCTGCCTGCTTCGCTGATTTCGCTGGGGACGGGGGCTTTTATGCGCTGCACTTCCCTCTATACCGCAACGGTGCAGGGGTCGCTCACGACACTGCCTGCCAATTCTTTTGAGGGCTGCAGTGCCCTCGAACAGGTGCTGCTGCCGGATGCTATGACTGAAATCGGCAGCTATGCCTTTTCGAACTGTACCAGTCTTTCGTGGGTGACGTTTCCCGCTGCCCTAGAGACGATCGGAAGCTATGCCTTTACGATGTGTACCAGTCTGATGACGTTGGAACTGCCGGCGGGCGTTTCGAGCGTGGGGAAGGATGCCTTTTTCCACACAGGCTGGCTGGATGCTCAGACGGGTTCCTGGAAGATATGCAGCGGCGTATTGGTGGAATATGACGGCACGGCTCAGCAGATCGTCATTCCGCAGGAGGTACGGGTGCTTGCCAGCGGCTTTCTCGGCCGCCAAACCAGCGTGGAGTCGGTGGTATTCTTATCGGGGCTGGAACGGGTGGCGGATTATGCGTTCTTGGGCTGTGAATCCCTGCAAAGCGTACGGCTTTCAGAGACGGTCACGGCGATAGGGACAGGTGCTTTCCAGGACTGTAGTTCTCTGCGCACTGTCACCGGGATGGAGTCTTTGCAGTCCATTGAGGCGTATGCCTTTGATGGATGCAGCGCCCTATATACCGTTACGCTTTCGGAAAACCTGCAGTCTCTGGGACACTATGCCTTCCAGAATTGCAGTTCGTTACAGACGTTTCCGCTGTTTGGTGCGCTTACGGAAATTCCTGAGGGCGCGTTTGCGGGCTGTTCGGCACTCACCGCCGATGCGGCGCAGGGATTTTTGCACCAACTGCCCCAGCTGGCGCGTGTGGGCAGCCGGGCGTTTTATGGCTGCTATAGTCTGACAGCGGTGGAGTTGTCGGCGAGCGTGGTGTCCATCGAAGCCGACAGCTTTGCGGATACCTATATTGCGCAATATACGTGCTGGAATGCTGCCCTGGATATCCCCATGACAGAAGGGGTGTTTGCCGACTATGCCACGCTATACGGCTGGGCGGGTTCCACGATGCAGCAGTATGCCGAAACTTTTGGACAGACATTCGTGGCACTGGATGGGGGAAATGAGGACAGCGGGACATATCCGCCGATAACGACCACCCGTCGTCCGGAAAGCACGATGGGAACAAGCTGCACGCTGGATGACCCAGTAGAAGAGACTACAACGACGATGGCAGCTACCGTAGCGACCACCACGGCACCGAATACATCCGCAGGAGATACCGACTATACCCAAACAACGGTCTGCCCCTCGACGACGGAAGTGACCATGCAGACAACAGCACCGGAGACAGCGCATACAACTTTTATAGAAACGACTGTGTCCCCAGTGCCCACCGTTCCACCGGAGACGACGACATATAGCACCATGCAGACAGCTGCTTCGTCTGAAACCACTGAAACCGATTCTTTGCCTGCTGACCCGCTGACACGCATTGCGCCCTATGGTGTGGGCGATGTCGATCAGAATGGGGTCATTGATACACTCGATGCCTTGCGGCTTTTGCTCCAGTGTGCCGCTCAGCAGGCAGGATGTGTCGAGTCACCAACGCCGGAGCAGCTGGCACGGCTCGATGTGGATGACAATGGTAGCATAGAAACATTGGATGCCTATTATCTGCTGCAATATTATGCGCTTCAGTCGGTGGGATGGGACTTCTAAGCGCCTGTTTCGCATCCTCTACGCACGCCAAGATACGAAACAGGCGCTAAGGAAGCACGAGAAAATACCCAAAAAGTATTTACACTTTCTGAAAAATGTGGTATAATAGAAATAGATAGGAATGCGGAGGTACACACAATGCGTCAAAAACAATCAGAGGATCGCACCCATCCAGGCGATACAACCCCGCCGGCACAGCCGTCGAAAAAACGGAATACGCGCCCCGTCCCTCCTCATCAGAGGCGTACGGGTGCGGGAAGTGCGGTGCAGATCGTCCTATCCCTAGTGCTGGTGGCACTGGTGGGCTATCAGGGTGTGCGGCTATACCGCTCGTTTACGCCGATTTCGCCGGGCAGTGAGGATATGCAGCTAATTGCCGGTTCGGATATGTCTGGGGCGGACAGCCTTTCTGCTGAGGAAAGCACCCCCACAGAGATCATCTATCAGAGTCTGGCGGTGTCTGCCCAGGATATCCATGCCGGAGATTTGATTTTGGTGAACAATGACTATGCCTATGAAGAACAGAACCCGGCGCAGATTGTAAGCATTTATGATCATAAGACGGAGAATTATCACGTTAGCGGCACAGAAGTGCGCCTGCGTGAGAATGCCATCACGGCGCTCAATGAGATGCTGGACGATTTTTATGTGGCAACGGGGCATCAGGATATTTTGATTCTCAGCGGCTATCGTACGACGGAACGTCAGCAGGAACTGTATGATGAGGATCTTGCGGCAACGGGTCAGGAGACTTCCACCCGCGTGGCGCGACCGGGCTACAGTGAGCATGAAACGGGCTATGCGCTCGATGTGACACTTTATGCGGATGGCGTGCAGTATGATTATGATGGCACCGGTGATTATGACTGGCTGAATCAGAACTGCGGACACTATGGCTATATCCTGCGCTATGCAGAGGATAAGGTCGATGTGACCGGCTATCAAGCGGAGCCGTGGCACTATCGCTATGTGGGACAGCCGCACGCTACCTATATGTACGAGAACAACCTCTGTCTGGAGGAATACCTTGCGCTTTTAAAGGACTATACCATAGATGCACCCCTGTCCATCACAAACTGGGATGGACAGGTCTATGCGGTGTATTATACCCCTGCGGATACGGCGGCAGAAACGACTTATGTGATGGTGCCGTCCGACCGGGATTATACCATCTCCGGGAACAACAGCGATGGATGGATTGTGACAGTGGATACCGGACAGATTGCTTCCTATGATGCGCCTGCCGACCAGGACGCCAGTGCTGACAGCACAGCGTCGGAGACGTCAGCGGAAAGCAGCGAGGCAGTGGACAATACTAGCGATGACATATCGGCAGCGGAATAAGCTGAAGGTGTCAGTACACAAAAAGCTATCCTCTTACTATTCTATACTCAAAGAGAAGGAGTACCTTCCCACGTGCGGGAATGGTACTCCTTCTCTTTTGCGCTATGGATGGGATTGCTGCCTATGGGGCGTTTTTTCGCTTATCGCCGCAATGTTTCACACGCTGTACCCATGCCGGCAATTTTTTGTAGTTTTACTGCACACCAGCCGCCGGCTTCTCGCCGTTCCAGCACAGCGAAATCGTACCCAGTGATCGTTTCAAGGACTTCCTCCGCCCGTTCGGTGATGATACCGGACACGATGAGGATACCGCCGTCCTTCAGCAGCTGCGGGAAAAGTGGTGCCATTGCCTTGAGTACATCTGCCACAATATTGGCGGTGATGACATCATAGCCGCTGCCGAGGCGTTCCCGCAGCGCTGTATCGTATAGGATATCGCCGCAGGCAAGCTGATACTTCGATGCGTCCAGGTGGTTTTTCTGGGCATTTTCCTTCGCGATACGTACTGCGTTCTCCTCGATGTCTACGCCATAGGCAGAGGCTGCCCCCAGCAATATCCCCCCGATCAATAGAATGCCGCTGCCGCAGCCTAAGTCCAAAAGTTTCGTCTGGTCGGGGACGATACAGCCCTCCATCAGTTCCAGACAAAGCCGTGTGGTGTGGTGCTGGCCGGTACCAAAGCTGCTGGCGGGGTCGATCTCCAGCACCGTGCGGCCTTCCGCTTCTGGGGCGAGGGCTTCCCAGCTGGGTTTGACATAGAGCTTCTGACCGACGGGAAAGGGCTTGAAGTATTGTTTCCAGTTGTTCGCCCAGTCCTCTTCTCGAATACCGGAACAAACGGCTTCCAGCCGTCCGAACTGATGTTCGGTGTCGGCGGCTCGCATTTGTGTCAGCATAGCACGCAGGGCATGGAGCGTTTCTGCTCCCTGGGCATTTTCGGGGAGATAGACGGTTACGCACGTCTCACAGTGCGCTAGTTCCATCAATCCGTCCTCGAGATAGTCCCAATGGCCATCCTTTTGCGCCAGGAATTCCTGGAAATCCTGGGCATCCTGCACCATACAGCCTCGAATGCCCAGATCCTGCAATTTGACGCTCAAGAGCTCCACAGCAGGTGTGGCGGTAAAAATATCGACTTGTGTCCAGTTCACGCGAAACCCTCCTCTGTTTGTTTGGCTTGTGCCATTTCCTGTATCTCGCCGCGTTTGCGTACATTTTCCTCCTGAATTTGTCTGCCCTCGGCGATAAGATATTGCAGGCGTTCTTCGTCCCGCTGTTTCAGGGCATCCCGATAGTCGGTAAGGTTTTCAATCAATAGGTCGAGATGATACAGTAGATTGTCGCGGTTGTCGAGGAACAGTGCCGCCCACATTGTCTCGTCCATCGTGGCCACACGAGTCATATCTTGAAAGCTGCCGCCGGAGAAGGAGAGTGCGTCATCCATGCAGAAGTCCTTCACATAGGCACTCGACACTACGTGCGCCAACTGGGAAGTATAGGCAATCATATTGTCGTGCCACATCGGTGTAGCGGTGACGATCGGCCCGAAACCGATTTGTTTCGCCAGCGTCTTAATGGTCTCGAGTGCTGCTTCGTCGGTGCCGTCTACAGGTGTGACAATGAGATTGGCGTTTTGGAACAGGTCGGGGATGCTGGCATAGTAACCGCTTTTTTCTCGGCCTGCCATCGGGTGCGTGCCCACATAGCGCACGCCGACCTTGGAACAGCGATAGGTCAGATCCCGCACCATGCGTCCTTTCAGCCCGCAGGTATCCACAAGAATTGTTCCCTTTGGGATGCGGGGCAGTGCTTCATAAATCATAGAAATGGCGATGCGCTGGTGCAAGCAGAGGAGAATCATATCATAGCTGCCGTCGGTCATCGAGCCGATGCCTTTAATGGTGCCGTCTGCCAGGGCATCCTGGAGGACTTGCTGCTGGACATCGCAGCCATAGACTTTGTGGGATGTAGATTGCTGGATGGCCTTGCAGAGCGAGCCGCCAATCAGTCCCATACCTACGACCAGAATGCGCATATTTTGGGGTTGTGTTATCTGCATAAATGGGATTCCTCCTTCAAGGGATTTGAGAGACAGCACTGCACAAAGATTGTGCGCCATCTGCCCTGCGCTTTTTCTGTCAGATTTCGCAAAAGCGCGCGAACACCCAAAAGCATGCATGCGGCTTTTTGTCCCATCTGATGAAAAAATCGGCAGCGCATCTGGCGCACTATCCATCTTTGTCTTTAGCTTTTAAGAGGCAGTTTCGACCTCGTCTGTATCCTCGTTGAGTGATTCGGGCATGGGTATGTCCGGTGCATCTGCATCGGTTGACTCGTCCGTTTCGGGTGCAAGCGTACAAACACCATCGGCACAGTGCATCGCCGGCGCATCGCTGGATGCGGGCGCATCGTCGTACTCGTCCTCGAAATCGTCGTACATCTCATCGTCATAGTCATCTGCTTCCAGGTCACGTGTGCTTTCCGGCAGATCGTCACAGTTGCAGGCGGCTTCCAGTCGCTTATCATGTGCGCGCTTTAATGCAAAAATCGTAGCAGCCGAAGCGGCAACTGCGGAAATAACCATTGCAGCGATTGTACTTCCTTTCATATTGACACCTCATTTCTCCGAAGCCATGGGGAAACGGCACCCATCTGGCACACGCTTCCTTTTCGTGTGATCCTGTTCTCAGCGACTCCGGGGGCAGAGAACATGGCATATTCCGCCGACTTAAGGCGATACCGCACAAAGATTGTGCGCAGATTGCGCCGTCAGATTTTTCTTCAGATGAAACCAAAAACGGAGTGAATACTTTGTGTATTCACGCGTATTTTTGTGAAATATGACGGAAAAGATGCGCCGCGAAGCAAGTCCCCGTGGGACAAGCAAGATGCGTATAAAACCAAAATATGGTCTTTGTGCGGTGGTACCTTAACGGTTCTCCCTTAGTATACCATATTTCTGAAAAAAATACAACCCCTATAAAACATATTTTTGATGAAGATCGAACAAATTTTAGCGCCTGTTTCGTATCTTGGCGTGCGTAGAGCGTGTTCACATAAACGTATACGCACGATTTTTCGGCAAAATTCCCCGTCTACTGCGTGAAAAATTCTTGTCAGGCGACAGCCTGTCTGCGGATTTCTGCTTTGTATACGGAAAAATTTTGCTGGAAAATCCGCATATCTATTTTATTTGAACATACACTAGATTTTCGCTGGTTTCAAGGCAAGACAAGGCTCTTTCACGCAGAAGCCCGCAAAATGCTCCGAAAAGATGCGTGCGAAGCGACGTGAAACAGATTTTTATACGTGTTCCAGTGCCTGCTTTAGGTCGGCGAGAATATCGTCTACATTTTCCAGTCCCACAGAGATCCGGATGAGTCCGCCGTCGATGCCTGCCGCGACGAGCTGTTCCTCGGTGAGCTGGCGGTGGGTAGCAGAGGCGGGGTGGAGTACGCACGTACGGATGTCCGCCACATGGACTTCAATCGAGGCCAACTGGAGCGCATCCATAAATCGCACAGCCGCTTCTCTGCCGCCCCGGATGGAGATCGAGATGACGCCGCTTGTGCCGTCTGGCAGGTATTTTTGTGCCATAGCGTGGTAGGCATCCCCTTCGAGACCGGGATAGGTTACGCTGGCAATCTTGTCGGAGGTCTTGAGCATCTTGGCCACTTCCAGGGCATTTGCGCAGTACTGGCGCATCCGCACGGGGAGCGTTTCCAGACCCAGATTTAGCAGGAAAGCGGAGTGTGCTGCCGTGTAGCAGCCAAAGTCCCGCATCAGCTGCATTCTTGCCTTGATGATGTATGCCATATTGCCAAAATCGCGGGTATAGACCACGCCGTGGTAGGACGCATCCGGCTCGGTGAAATCCGGGAACTTGCCGCTGGCGGCCCAGTCGAACTTACCGCTGTCCACGATCACGCCGCCGCCCTGTACGGCATGGCCGTCCATATACTTGGTGGTAGAGTGGATGACGATATCGGCACCAAATTCGAATGGGCGGCACAGCACAGGCGTCGCGAAGGTGTTGTCCACAATCAGGGGAATTTGGTTGGCGTGCGCCACTTTTGCAAATTTCTCAATATCAAGCACAGTCAGTGCCGGGTTGGCGATGGTCTCGCCAAATACGAGTTTGGTGTTGGGCTGAATCGCCTGCTGAATTTCTGCTTCGCTGGCGAGGGGATCTACCCAGATGACCTCAATGCCGAACCGTTTCAGTGTTACGCCGAACAGGTTGATGGTACCGCCATAGATGGTGGAGACAGAGAGAATGCTGTCTCCGGCACTGCACAGATTCAGGACAGACAGCAGAGAAGCGGCCTGACCGCTGGTGGTGAGCATTGCACCGACACCGCCCTCCAGCGCAGCGATCTTTTGCTCGACCGCATCGCAGGTAGGGTTGGCGAAGCGGGAGTACATGGGTTCGGTGGGCATATCAAACAGGGCGGCCACGTGTTCGGTGGAGTCAAACCGATAGGTGGTGCTTTGAATGATGGGCACGGCACCCGGTTCGCCGTTTTTGGGGGTATAGCCGGCGTGGAGACATTTCGTTTCAATTTTGGCTTGGCTGCTGCAAGGCTGCATAGCACGTTCCTCCTTCATCATATCATATCTACAGGCATAGTGCCGCATCGCGCAAACATTGTGCGGCATTGTCCTTAGAGCGTGTTCTCATAAACGGATACGCACGCCTTTTCGGCAAAATTTTCCGAAAAAATCTGAGTGCTTTCTCTATGAGAACAGGTTCTTACAATTTCCCATAGCCGCCTTTTTTCGGGACGGCTCGGGGGATGGTCTTATTATACCACATTTTCGGAGATTTGTACAGCGCATTCTTTCAAATGGCATGCCATAGATTTTGCCTATGGGACAGCGATACAAAAAGCTGCCACACAGAGATTGTGCAGCAGCTTTTCCGGAATGCGCCGGGATTTCTTTATGATTTTATCTATGGCGCTTATTTCTGGCTGTTTGGCGGCGGTGTTTCTGTGCCAGCCGATTTTTTCTTTTCGATGGCCGCCTTCTTCGCGGCATATTCGTCATCCGAGAGGATCCCCTGCTGGCGGAGTGCCTCGAGATTCTTCAGCAGTGCCTGCTGTTCGATCTCTGCCTTTTTCGCCGCATATTCCTCGTCGGAGAGAATGCCCTGCTGGTGGAGTGCGTCTAGATTCTTCTGTAGGTCTGGCGGTTCGGATGCGCCCTTACCAGGTGCTGCCTTCGAACTGAGTTTCACCCGCTTTTTGGCTTCTTCCTCCTTCCGCCGCTTTTCGCTGGCGAGGAATACCTGAAGTTCGGCATAGCGTTTCCGGTCACCGAACCAGAAGAATATAATCAGTGCCACGCCGCAGCACAGCAGGAGTATGCCGATCCACCAGCCGGGCGGGGTATAGGTCAGGGTGACGGTGTGCGTACCCGCCGGGAGCCGAACGGCCAACAGTGCATTCACAGCAACGATCTGACCGGTGTTGCCTGACTGGTTTTGCAGCTTGAGCGAACCGTCCTCCTGTTCGACCTCTTCTACAAGGTTGTCCACTGTTTCACCATCAATCTTTACCGTCCAGCCCGGTTCGTACGGAATGCTCGTCAGCATCAGCTGTCCTTCTTCGGCGGTGATGGTGCCGGTCAGCTTCCGGTCGGTGCAGTCCTCATCCAGCTGCCACTGCTGTGCCTTCAGCGTTTCGATGTCCTGCTGGAGCAGGTCACGGTGATAGGTGTAGAACAGGGCGTTGTTAAAGATGGTGAACTTTTCATCGTTGGCAACGGTCATTCGGAAGGTGATGCGAGTGCCCGGCTCATAGGTGCCCAGGCGAATGATTACATAGTTATCCCCTTCGAAATATTGTCCTCTGCCCTCAAAGCCGCCATTGGCGGTAGCATAGGCGTCTGCCTCGTTCCAGGTGAATTCTCCGGAGTTGCTTTCCCGCCAGGCTGCCTCATCGGCCGCCCATTCCTCTTCTGTCCAGGTAGACATCCAGAGGTTGACTTCCCGCTGGAACTCGGTCTTGATATAGAGATAGATTGGATCCGTAGAATCGGCTTCGATGTGGAAGTTGATGGTCGGGTCGCCCGAACCGGTGACTTCGTACTTCTTCCCTGCGCCATAGGGGCTCTCGGTGAGTGAGTCACTGACCACCGGTTCTTCCGCCAGACTCAGCGGCGTATAGTACTCATGCCATGACTCGAACTGGCCATTCTCATCAAAGGTGGTGTTGCCGCTGATTGTACTCATAAAGAGATTCTGGCTGTTAAAGGGGTTGTCGTTGCCGAGGTGGTCGATCTTCAGCGTGTCCTCATCCACCATATAACCGATAGAGAGGGCGTTCGGATTCTCATAGGCGGTGATGGTTTTGTCCACATCGTTTTCGTTGGTATAGTCATATGTCCAGACCGCCTCATAGTCCGGATTGAGACGGCGCTGTTGGTCGAAGGAGTCGCCCCGGTCGAGGACATACTTGATGCCCAGGAGTGAGTCCGCGATCTCGGTGTTGCCGTCATAGCGGCTGTAGTAGCTCTTGGTGGAATAGCCCAGCGTCTCCAAGAAGGTGAGGATGCGGGCATTCATGACAGAACTGGAGTGCGAGATCCCCTTTAGGCCAAAGGCCGCGTTGTCGTTGACGCAGCGGAAGAAGGTCTTTTCGGCACGATAGAAACCGTCGTCCTCTTCCTCCATTTTTTCGGTTGCTGCTCGTCCGTTCTGGACATAGTTCTGATAAGAAGCACGACTGGAATAGGCAACTTCTTCGTCAATATCCCGCATGGAGTCGACAGCGTTATAGGTGGCTTCGCCGAACACCGCCACCAGCATCAGAGATGTAAGGAAGAGATTGGCGCCGCGGGTGAGGGTGGTTTTGCTGCAAAACTGGAAGTACAGCAGGATCAGATAGATGCCCATGAGCGCAGCGGAAATCCAAACCGCACCCTTTGCCATTTGTTCAAACTGCATCCCTGCTACCACCGCAATGATGACCGCCATGCAGATGGTGGAGATGAGAATATGTCGTTTCTCCACACCCGTGCGGTGGGTATAGGCGGTGGCTGCCATGGTCAGGAAGATAAAGGACAGCAGGAACGAATAGCGGAAGGGCAGCCAGTTTGGTACCTGACCGCCGTGCCACATCATATCGATGGGCGTGATGAGCATACAAGTCAGCATGACCAGAATCAGCAGCGTATAGCCAACCTTCTTTTTGCGGTTAATATCCTTGTTGAGATAGAAGATGGGCAGTAGCACCACAGTGAGCAGGCCGCAGTAGATCTCCGGTTTTCCCTGGACGTTGACCGAATCATACTGTGCCGGCAAAAGCTGGGGGAACAGGTCGATCAGGTCACACAGCAGTACCAGTAGGGGGGAATTCTGTCCATCCTGGAGGATCGACTGGCTCAGTGGGAACGACTGGAACCGGAAACTGTAGTCCGGGTCGGTAAAGTCGAACTTTCCGAGCTTCAGCGCATTGTACACAGGCAGCAGCATAAACGCCGCGCACGCCAGAGCCACCAGGCTGGAATATGCCATGCGCACAAAGGTGGTGACATAGCCCACTGCATTACGCTTTCTATCGCTCCCTGCGAACAAGTAAAAGAAGAAATAGAGGGCAACGAAAATGCAGATCATATAGCCGATGTAGAAGTTTGCCACGCACATCAGTGCCAGCGGGATGATGAGATTGAGCCGTCTGCCGTCGTCTACGAGGTACTCGATGCCCAGCATAATCAGCGGCAGGAATACCAGACCATCCAGCCACATGGGGTCGATCAGCTGGATGACGGCATATGCCATCATGGCGTACATCGTGGAGAACGCCAGCGATGGATAGGGGGCGGTGCCCCTGCTCTTTTGCAGGAAATAGTTGAAGGTCACGCCGGCGGCGCCGAGTTTGCAAAGCTGCATAATCAAGAGGCTGCCGAGCATAAACTTTTCTGGGAGCAGGATGATGATCAGCGTAAAGGGACTTGCGAGATAATAGCCGATGATGCCCATAAATTCGCCGGACAGGTTTCGGGACCAGTTGTAGAAGATGCTGCCGTCGCCCCAAAAAGCGTCACGCAATGCCTCAAAGTAATACACATACTGGCCATTTAGGTCAAGACACAGGACAGACTCCTCTCCGAACGGGTACAAGCCGAAAATAGCATATGCCAGATAGGTCAAAATCACCGGGATGGCAAATGCGACGAGATATGTGCGGTTTCGCACAACCCACGCACCCAGTGCTGGCAAAATGCGATCCGGGCGCAGCACTCGATGGGGGGTACGCGCCGGAGCGGCTTTGGTGTTGGTTGTTGCCATGAGATTCCTCCTTAAAAATGTGGTGTCGTGCCGACACCAGATGATTTTCCCAGCGTTCGGCGGTTCCCCATACCGCCCGAACAGCAGATATCCTCATTATATCATAAGATTCATCCTTTGGCAAGTGTTTTTCAACAGATTGTCATTGGACGGCGAAAATGTGCGTATCACAAAATAATCCTTGCATATCGGACAGTAATATGGTATAATTATGGCAAATCATCGAATATCTTGTTCCTATATGTACGGGACGACGGTGTTTGATGCAGACGGGTTCCGCATCCTATGGGGAACACAATGGCGATACGATAGATGGACATACGGGTAGATGGTACGTTTCGCACCGTGTGATGGAGGTATTTTTTATGGGACTGATTCGAGCAGCAGCCGGGGCACTGGGCGGTGCGCTGGCAGATTCGTGGCTGGAGTATATCACAGCCGGAGATATGGGACCGACTACAGTTGTGACAAAGGGTGTACAGGTGACAAAGGGAAAGCGCGGCAGCAACCGCAAAGGGACACCAGACATCATCTCGAACGGTTCTCGCATTGAGGTGGGGCCGAATCAAATGATGATTCTGATGGACAGCGGCCGTATCATGGACTATACGGCAGAACAGGGTTGCTATGAGGTGTATCTCTCCACCGCCCCCTCGATGTTCAATGGGGAACTGAAGGACTCTGTGCGGGAGACCTTCGAGCGATTCAAGTTCGGCGGCCAGCCCGGAAAATCTCAGCAGGTCTATTTCATCAATCTACAGGAGATCCGGGGCATTCGCTTTGGTACGCGCAACCCGCTGCAATATTTCGATCATTTTTATAATGCCGAGTTGTTTGTGCGCTGTCATGGCACCTATTCGGTGAAAATCACCGACCCGCTGAAGTTCTTTATGGAAGTCGTTCCGAGGAATGCAGAACGGGTGGATTTCGGCGACCTGAATGACCAGTTCAATGCAGAGTTCCTGACCGCCCTCCAGACGGCGATCGGTGAGATGGCGATGGAAGGGGTGCGCATTTCGACGCTTCCCGCCAAGACGATGGAACTGTCCAAATTTATGAGCAAAGTACTCGACGATGACTGGACGCAGAACCGGGGCATGGAGATCGTGTCCGCCGCTATCGCCAGTCTCAGCTATGACGAAGAAAGCAAGTCGCTCATCCATATGCGCAACCAGGGGGCAATGATGGCTGACCCCACCATTCGGGAGGGCTATGTCCAGGGCGCTGTGGCAAAGGGACTGCAAGACGCTGGCTCGAATACCGCTGGTGCTGGGCAGGCGTTCATGGCAATGGGCATGGGGATGCAGGGAGCAGGCAACTTTATGGCAAGTGCCTCCCAGACCAACTGGCAGCAGATGCAGCATCAACAGACCGCTGCACAGACGCCCCAGAACGGCTGGACGTGCGGCTGTGGGGCGGTGAATACGGGAAAATTCTGCACCAACTGCGGCAGCCCAAAGCCGGCGCCTGCCGGGCATTGGACGTGTGACTGCGGAGCCGTGAATACGGGCAATTTCTGCACCAACTGCGGCACCCCGAAGCCGGCATCTGCGGTCTGGACGTGCAGCTGCGGGACCGTGAACACGGGTAATTTCTGTACCAACTGTGGCAAGAAACATGGTGTATGAAGCAGAGAAGATGGGGTGAAATGGGTTGAATACCGTACAATATAAATGCCCCAGCTGTGGGGCAGAATTACGTTTTGATCCGGAGCATCAGGATTTTTGCTGCGATTTCTGCGAGAGCCGCTATACATCGGAGCAGGTACAGCAGATGTATCAGGAGATGGAGTGGCAGGCGCAGGCACAGGCAGATGTGGATGCGCAGACATTGGAAAATGAACAGGATACAAAGGCATTTGAGGCGGGGACAAGACTGTATACCTGCCAAAACTGTGGGGCACAGATTATTGCCGAAGCGGAGACGAGTGCGACGTTTTGTTACTATTGCCATGCGCCGGTGGTGCTGGCGGGACGACTTTCGGGGGCGTACTGCCCGGCATATGTGCTGCCCTTTGTTGTCCCACGAGAAAAGGCGATCGAACAGATGCAGGCGTGGTGTAAAAAACATTGGTTTTTGCCAAAGTCGTTTACCTCAGAGAAACAGCTGGAAAAATTAACGGGAGTCTATGTGCCCTTCTGGCTGTTTGACTGCGATGCCGATGCCCATATCCAGGGCATTGGCAAAAAAGTGCGCACATGGCGGGAGGGTGACTATGAAGTCACCGAGACAGAGGAATGGTTCGTAGAGCGCGGGGCGGTGTTTCCCTTTTCTAAGGTGCCAGCGGACGGGGCACAGAAGATTGAGGATGCGCTGATGGATGCCATTGAGCCGTTCGGTTTTCAGCAGTTGAAGCCATTTTCGATGCAGTACCTCAGCGGTTTTATGGCGCAGAAGTACGACCATAACCACAAAGAAGTCCTGCCCCATGTGCAGCAGCGGGTGGAACAGAAGTGCATCCAGATCCTGCGCAGCAGCGTAATAGGCTATAGTGCCTTTATTCCATCGGAACAGCGGGCGGTGATGCAGCATATTCGCCATGATTATGTTTTGCTTCCGGTGTGGTTTCTGCATTATACCTATCGGGGAAAGTCGTACCAGTTTGCCATGAATGGGCAGAGTGGACGGCTCGCCGGTACGCCGCCGCTGAGTATCGCAAAGGCACTGTTGGCCAGTGCCATTGGCGCAGTGCTTGTCTTTCTGTTGGTGCTTTTGTTGGGAGGTTGGATATTTCTATGAGAACCTTGGATAAAACACTAGCGGGCTTTGTGACATTTGTGACGGCATTTTTGCTGTATAGCGGTCTTTTTCCCCTCTCCGATCATGAGGAACCGACTCCGCCGGAGCCATTCGTTTGCCACGCCGATATCGACAACGCGCAGGCGGAACAGACGATGCAGGCGTATTTCTATGATGATGCGGATGTGCTTTCAGAGACGGAGTTTGACGCGCTTTGGGAACAGATCCAGGACACGGCGGAAGAAACGGATATGCATATCGGCATCTTTCTCAGCGGCAGTGCGTTGACACGCGCCGAGACAGTGACGTTTTGCGACGATGCTTACGACCAGCTGTTCGGGCCAAATACGGATGGGCTGTACCTCTATTTGGATTTTTCGGGGCAGTCCAATCTATATGACTATATCTCCACCAGTGGGCTGGGACAATTCTATTATACCAACAGCGAAGAAAATAACCGGATTCAGGCGATCTTTGACCAGATGAACCCCTATTTGCAGCGAGGCGAAGAGGATGTGCCAGCGGCGGTGACGCAGTTTTTGGGGGAAGTAGAGGCATATGCCGAGATGGGTGCGCCAAGTGATACATACTATGTGTACAACAGCGATACAGATTTATATACCATTCTGGAGGATGACGAGCTGATAGAGGTAGAAACTTTGCCCCGCAGCTATGCGGACTCGAGCGAGGTACGGGTGATTTGGATAGCGGCGATTGTGATCGGACTGCTGACCGGGCTGGGCATATTTTTCGGCATCCGGAAACGTTATCAGTTCAAGCAACCCGGTGAGATGGGGCACTACCTTCAACAGGATTCCGTGCGTTATACGGTGCGGACAGACCGTTTCCTCCGGCGGCATCGAACCCGGCATAGAATACAGACGGATCACAATACCGGCGGCGGTGGCGGTAGCAGCCACACCAGTTTTTCCGGCGGCAGCCACGGCGGCGGCGGAAACAGCCGATGAGTTAAGGCGTTATAAGTCAATAAGCTAAAAAAACAGGGTACTCGGCAAAATGCAAGGTACCCTGTTTTTATGTGTGCTATGATAAGGGGAAACGTCGGAATGTGCCAGCCCTCACGAGGCACCATCCCGTCGCAGGACGGCACCAACGGTGCGGGTGAGAATTTTCACATCAGTGGTGATAGAGCGATCCCTTATGTATTGCAGATCCAACTCTACCCACTCGTCAAACATGATGTTGCTTCGACCGGAACACTGCCAGTAACAGGTGATGCCGCCTTTGACATCCAGTCGATGCATTTGATAGGGCGTGTACTTTTCGACCTCCCGCGGCAACGGGGGACGAGGTCCTACCAGACTCATCTGTCCTGCCAGTACATTGAAAAACTGTGGCAGCTCATCTAGGCTTGTCTTGCGCAGAATTCTGCCCACCGGCGTCACCCGGGGATCTTTTTTCATCTTAAAGACAGGACCGTCCGCTTCGTTCATCGCCTGCAATGTCTGCAATTTTTGTTCGGCATCTATGCACATGGTGCGAAATTTGTACATGGTAAAAAAACGACCGTTTTGGGTGACACGCACCTGTTTAAAAATAGGGCTGTGAAAGTCCTGGAGGAAAATCGCCAGGGCAATCAGCAACATCGGGATAGCACTTACCAGAATGGCCAGAATGGACAATATGATGTCCATCAGGCGCTTTATCACTAGGTATTTTTTGGAAACATTTTCGATTTGTGTGGAAACGGGCGTTGCCTTTCTTCGCTTGCGTGCCTGCGGGATATCCTCGTCCGGCAAGGCATAACCTAAATTTTCCATAAAAAATCCTCCGTTCTATCAACAGAAACCGATCCAGCCGTTTATGCGGCAAGGTTGTCCGGTGCATAAAAACAAATCTTGCATGAAGCGTAGCGCACAGACCCTCCTTTTGCGCCAACCGACCGCTGCCCCCTTATGCAGCTATCAAAGATTATTCAAATTATAGCATTTTTTGACGCGCGTTGTCAATATACTATTCTAACAAGATTTGCGAAGAATGATTGGCCGATTTATGCAAACTAGTAATAGAACAAGGGAATTGTTCGCAGAATTTGTTATTTCTTGTATAATCACCTAATTTTGTTTCTATGAGAAGATGCTTTGCTTTTATTGTATAAAAAAATACCGCTATATTCTTGCGATACGGCAGAAAATATAGCGGCAGAGGCTTTCTTGTGCGATGTTGCCTTAGGATAATACGGTATACAGGGTGGCGGCGTCCTCTTTGCGCACGACTTCTGTCACCCGTTCCACACGCACCCGCATCGTTCGGGTGCCCAGTTGGATTTCGATGATATCGCCAGCCTTGACATCATAGGAAGCGCGGGCAGTCTTGCTATTCACCAAAATCTTGCCGGCATCGCAAGCTTCATTGGCAACGGTGCGTCGTTTAATCAGGCGGGATACTTTCAAATATTTATCAAGTCTCATCGTTTTCTTCCTCCTCCATCTTACGGCTGGTACGCTGCCAGATGGCAGTCCACTCGCCGTGGGACAGCGATGCCATGGAGCGGTTTTTCGCCAGACATTGCTGTTCTACCTGGCCGAAGCAGTCGATAAATCGGTTGATGGTGTCGGTGAGTACCTGCTCCGCCTGAAGTCCCAGCACCTGCGCCATGCCCGCGCAGCAGAATAGCAGTTCGCCCATTGCACGTGCAATGGCTTTTTTCTCCTCCATATGCATGGCGTGTTCGAGGGTATGCTTGCACTCGGTGACATTGGCGAGTGCTGACTCGTTGGAAAGGAACCGGTGGTTGCCCTTTGCCGCACGCTTGCAGACCTTTTGGGCACGCATCAGTGCCGGGAGCGTCTTGGCAACCGATTCAAGCGTCTCGGTGCAGGTAGTCTGGTGCTTGGTCTGCTGCTTGATTTCGTCCCAGTTTTGCAGCACCTCTTCGGTCGTTTCCACATGGGTGGTACTAAAGACGTGCGGGTGGCGTACAATCATCTTCTGACAGATGTCGGTGCAGACATCGTCCAGGGTGAACTGCTGTGCCTCCTGGGCGAGCTGGGCGTGAAAGACCACTTGGAGCAGCAGATCGCCCAATTCCTCACGGAGCATCTCGGGATTTTCCTGGTCGATTGCCTCCACCACTTCATACGTTTCTTCAATTAGATCCGTGCGCAGAGACTTGTGAGTCTGTTCCTTGTCCCAGGGGCATCCCTCCTTGCTGCGCAGCAGTGTCACGACTTCTGCCAGATCATCAACGGTATATCGCTCTTTTATTTCATACGGAATCATGATAAAACACCTCGGAAATTGTGCCGAAAAGTCATGCGTATTTGCTTATGCGCCAACATTCTAGATACATATTGGTTTTAGGTAATACCGCAAAAAGATTGTACGTCAGATACTCTTTGTGCGGTGCTGTCTTTATTTTTGGGCGGCGGCTCTGTCCTTCAGCTGTGCGGAGTGAAGTTCCCGCATCACCTGCTGGTACAGGAAATAGACTGCCTGCATATCGGCACTCTCCGATTTGATTTCTGTGGGCATTACCTGCTTCTCATAGACACCTGAGCGGGTCAGAAGGAAGATGTTATGCGGCTGGGCCGTAGGCAGCGCAAAGGTTGTGGTCTTTTCACATTCGCCCAAAATGCGGGCGGCGTTGGTCACGAGAAGGCGGCTTGCCTGCACTACGCTCGGATACCGCAGGGAAGCACCTGTATACGTACCGCCGTGGTTGAAATAGAGGTTGGCGGCTCCGTTGATATAGACCACGAGGGTACTGAGTACGCGGGGGTTCACTGGCATATCGATGACCATGCCATAGACGCTCTTTTCATTGGTAATCATATCTGAGAATTGCTTT
>CASDUD010000119.1 GCA_949283725.1 uncultured Ruminococcus sp. | reverse complement strand
TAATCGGCGCCGGAGCTGGTCTTTCTACATCCGCTGGTTGAGCTGATGGCGGAGCACATTTTCCTCGCTATTTTGCCGATTTTGAAGCACCATATGATTTTCATGCTATGTATTCCGGAGGATTTTATCGGTTCTCAACTCTGGAAGAGCAATGGGCGTATTGGAGCCGGTTTATCTATCTCAACCGATACTGTGATCCACCCAAACCTGTATACTCAACTTTGTTGGAATCAATAAAAGATAAGGACTATTTCGTCCTCACCACCAACGTAGATCACTGCTTTCAAAAAGCGGGCTTTGACAAACACCGTCTGTTCTACACCCAAGGGGATTATGGTCTGTGGCAGTGTTCCAAGCCTTGCCACAATACGACCTATGATAACGAAGAGATCGTCCGTCAAATGGTGAAGGCCCAGGGCTTTCGCATTACGGAAAAAGGCCTAGAGATACCAAATGGTGCTTCTATCAAAATGGACGTTCCCTCCGAATTGGTTCCCCGCTGCCCGAAATGCGGTAGGCCGATGTCAATGAACCTGCGAGCTGACAACACCTTTGTACAAGACGAGGGTTGGTATGCCGCCGCAGGACGCTATGATGATTTTGTCCGTCAAAATGAGGACACATTTATTCTCTATTTGGAATTAGGCGTGGGCATGAATACCCCTGGTATCATTAAATATAATTTCTGGCAGCAAACATACCAAAATCCAAAGGCGAGATATGTCTGCATCAACCAAAAAGAAGCATATGCACCAAGAGAGATTGCCCATCAAAGCCTATGCATGGAGGCAGATATTGCTACCCTGTTATGCGGAAAAAATGTATAAAGAATAAAGACTTATTTGAAAGATCCATACACTCGTAAAAATGCCCATAAACCGCAGTCTGCGTCATCGAAAATCCTTGCCAGGCGAAAGCCTGCCTGCGGAATTTCTCCTAGCATACAGCAATCTCTGAGCATTTTTCCGAACATATCTATTTTTCAAACAAGCCCTACACAGACAAATCAAACCTTCTCCCATGTATACGCCGTCAACTGCCCTTCAGTGGCCAAATTTGGATAGCCCCACTGGCGCAGCACCTCATACGCGGCAATGGCAACAGAATTGGAGAGATTCAGGCTGCGCAGTGTATTGCGCATGGGGATTCGAACACAGGTTTCCGGATGGGCATATAGCAAGGACTCATCCAGCCCTTGATCCTCTCGGCCAAACACCAAATAAATCGGTTTTTCCGGCGCATAGCACACATCGCTGTGTACCTGTCTGCCCTTTGTGGTAAAAAAATAAAACATACCTTCGGTATTTTTGGCAAAAAAATCTGCTGTATCTTTATAATATGTAACATCCAGCTTATCCCAATAATCCAATCCCGCCCGTTTGAGTTTCTTATCTGTAACTGTAAAACCCATTGGTTCCACTAGATGCAGCTTGGCACCTGTTACCGCACACGTACGGGAAATATTGCCTGTATTCTGTGGAATCTGCGGTTCGATCAGTACAATATGCAGCTGATATTTCATAGGTAAATCCTCCCATTTATGGAATTATTCTTTCTGTATAAACGTCCACACTCGCTGCCATACTATCCATGCAACAACGTTGCGATGATTCACTGCATGATAGAAAGGGGGATTGTATATGACATTCAAGTCTATTCTCCGTGGTGTAACCGTTGGAGCTACCGTTGGCACAGTTTGCTATATGATGTCTAAGGCAACTTCCAGACAAAAACATGACATTAAGAAAAATGCAGGTAAAGCTGTAAAAGCCGCTGGCTGTGTATTGGATGATATTACTTCACTGATGTGGTAAGTTTCCATCGAAAAACCTGAGAACCTGTTTCATAGACGTATGTGAGATTCTTTTCAATAAATTTTTGTCGCATACTTCGCAAAAAATCTAGGCCAAGCAAAAACAGCCTGTGCATTTTTATGCTATTTGCCACAAAACTGTATATGAAAAGCTGCACACGTTTTTATGAAGATCGGTTCTGTCAGCAGAATTGAAAATCACACAATTCTTTTTGCGAGAATTGTGTGATTTTTTATGCAATCCACTTCTATCCAAAATCAGCAACTGCTGCCCTCCGCATAAGTCACTTCCATCGCCTGCGTAAAAAAGGCGTGCATTTGGGGAAACTTATCCCGGATCCGCATCGGCTTCAAATTCGCATTGGTGAAACAGTGCGAAGAAGTTGCCGTAGCGCATAGTGCCCCAGTTTCAACACAACGAATTTCATATTGCAACTCAAGTTTGAAGCCGTTGTAACGAGTGATGGTGGAATAAACCGCCAAGTGTTCACCAAAATGCAAGGAATGCTTATATGTACACGTCACACCCAGCACAGGCAGCAAAATGCCCTGTGCTTCCATATCATGATAGCCAACGCCAATCTTATTCATAAAATCCACACGTGCTTCTTCTGTCATATGGATATAATTCGAATGATTGACAATATCCATACGATCCGTTTCGTGATAGTATACCATACGGGTATAAGGTGTAATCTGCATGATGGTTCTTTTCCTTTCTTCGGCTATATGCCCACTTTCTACTGCTTACAAGTATAGTATATGCTTTATGATATTCTTATATATTTTTATGAATATATTGTAAAACTCACAAAAAGAAACATACACGATCCATCACGTTTGAAAGTAACTATACAAGTTACAGGGAATCATGCCATTATATAATTTTCTCTTTTTATCTGCCCGCTTCCCGAAATGCAGTTCAAAATCCATATCTGGCGAAATCACATAGCACGGCTGTTCCCGGTTCGCCGAGAACACTTCTCCCATGATTCGATACAAGGATTGCGCCAGCTGTACATCCAACATTCGTTCTCCATACGGCGGGTTGCAAATGGTAATAGCACCCTCTGGGCATACAAAATCTGCAATATCGCGCTTTTCCAGGTAAATTTTAGGCTTCACGCCAGCGCGTCGACAGTTTTCCTCAGCAATTGTGATCGCTTCTGGATCGATGTCATAGCCGTATCCTTCGAATGTGGCGTCTCGGCGAATTCGGGCTACAGACTCCTCTCTGGCTTCTTCCCAGACTTTTGCCTCTATCTGTGTCCACTGTTCCGACAGGAAATGGCGATGCAGCCCCGGCGGAATTTGCAGAGCTTTGAATGCCGCCTCGATTAAAATAGTGCCGCTTCCACAAAATGGGTCGCATACCACACTGTCGGCATGCACCCTTGCCAAATCAACCAGTCCCGCTGCCAGCGTTTCTTTGATCGGGGCAGCATTCGCGTGTTTACGATAGCCTCGCTTATGCAGCCCGACACCTGTGGTATCTAAATAGATCGTGGCAATATTCTTACGAATGGTAAATTGGATCGGATGTACTGCGCCTGTCTCTGCAAACCAGCTCGTATGATAGACGGACTTTAATCGCTCCACTACAGCTTTTTTAATGATAGACTGACAGGTGGGCACACTATGCAGTTTTGAATCCAATGCATGACCCTTTACCGGAAAAGCATCATCTTTGCCAATCCACTGTTCAATCGGCAACGCCTTTACACCCTGAAACAGTTCCTCAAACTCATACGCTTTAAACTGTCCCAGCTGAATCAACACACGTTCTGCTGTTGAAAGGCAGAGATTCGCCTTTGCCAATACAGCAGCATCTCCTCGAAACAGCACTCTCCCATCCTCTGCATGAATTCCTGTGGCACCAATCTTAGAAATTTCAAACCGCAGTGTGCGCTCTAGTCCAAAATGACATGGACAACAAAGCAAATATTGGACTCCCATATGCTCCAACTCCTCTTTCTGTTTCCACAAGAATATATCATATATTTTTCAATACGCAATATTTTTATTGTGCCGCTTCTGTACCTTGGTTTTGTGCCTCCGTTGCCGCTGCGTCTCCTGCCGCATCAGAGGCTTCACTCTGCTGCGCTGCGGCAGTACCTGTTGTGGAAGTATCACTGCCTTCATTGGATGACTGTGTGGTCGCATTGGAATACCGCCGACACGAATCACAGACGGGCGCATTGCTAGACTTCCAATAACCTGTCGTTGTGGAAGAACAGTTCGGCCCAGCAATCATACCCGTTCTTGCACATACCTTTCCTTCGATGACATTGTCATTGGAAGGATACTCTGCCCCTGTATCCAATTGGTTTGCATATTCCCCAATAACGTTATACCAAACCTCAGCAGATTTGATGCTATGATCTTCCAATTCGGAACGCTTTTGATAGCCAAGCCATACGCCGCTGACGAAATCCTCTGTCAATCCCACAAAGGTCAAATCGTTCCAGTCCTGCGTAGTACCAGTTTTACCGCCCACGTGCTTATTTTCCAGTTTCGCCTTCTGACCTGTACCATTGTTGACAACATCCTGTAGCAGCTTATTCATCACATACGCAGTCTCACTATCTACTGCCTGCTCTGGGTCACCATCGTTCTCATAGATTACGTTCCCCGCCCCCTGTACGACTTTGCTCACTAGGTGTGCTGTATACTGCGTGCCGCCATTGCCGTAAGGGACATAGCCGTTTACGAGATTTTCCAATGTCACGCCATAGGTTAATGCGCCCACAGTTAGTGGAGAATAGGCGATATCGGTATGCCCATCTCCGGAATCTTCGCAAAGATCCAATCGCATTTTGGAAGTGGCAAATTCAAATACCTTCTGCGGCGTCAACGCTTCGCAAAGCTGCGCTGGTACAGTGTTATAGGATTTTTCCAGCGCCTCGTAAATTTTCAAATCCCTATGGCTGATAGACATAGCGGAGCTGTCCTCGCTATAGTTCGTCGGCCATGCTTCACCGTCCACTTCAATGGGTTCATCCTTATAAATCGAACCCCAATGGATCAGATTATTTTCCAGTGCCAAACCATAGGTTGTCAACGGTTTAATAGTAGAACCCGGCTGCCGCTGTTCCATGGTAGCATAGTTAAAGCAGAGAGATTCTGTCTTTTCGCCAGTTGCACCGACAATCGCCAGAATTTCTCCTTTATAATTCATAGCAATAAATGCAGATTCTGGATACTCCACTTCCGCAGCAGTGTATTCCCCATCGCCATCCAGATCCCGCCACTTTGCCACACGGCTCTCCTCTACCAGATGATTCAGATCCAGATAACGCTGCTCCACATATGCCTGCATTTCCTGATCAATGGTCGTGTAAATCTGATAACCACCGTGATTGATGCGTGAAATAGCTTGCTCCGTAGTCAGATTGAACTGTTCACTCAGATATCCTGCCACTTCATACAGTGCTGCATCAATCACCCACGAAGTGGGGCCGCTAGCTGTTTCCGCCTCATCTTCTTCTGCATCTGGATGAGCCGCTTTGTACTCCTCTGAATCGGTAAAAATCAACTTTTCATGCAATGCTGCCTGGTATTCGTCATATGTCAGCGCACCATTGTTATACATCTGCCAGAGCACATACTCCTGACGTTCTCGGTTGCGTTCCTTTCCGGTATTCACCCATTCGCCAGTGGTATCGTCCTCATAGCCAGCAAATGGGTTCAATGTCTCAGGACTCTGGGGAATCGCCGCCAGACACGCCGCTTCTGCCACATCCAACTGAGAAGCACTTTTTCCAAAATACTTCTGGGCAGCGTGCTCGATCCCATTTGAGGCACCACCAAAGCCGATATAGTTCAAGTATGTCTCCAGAATTTTATCTTTTGAGTAGGCACGCTCCAACTCCATAGCTCGGAAAATTTCCCGAATCTTTCGAGAAGGAGACTGTTCACTGTCGCCGGTAATGTTCTTAATCAGCTGCTGTGTAATGGTAGAGCCGCCCTGATTGGTGTCATAAATATGCACAAACATATTGATAAAAGCAGACAGCGTACGCTTATAGTCCACTCCATCGTGTGTATAGAATCGTTCATCTTCTACGCAGACAAACGCATCCCGTACATGCTGTGGAATATCTTCAATACTGATAGGAATTCGCTGGGACTGATTGCTAACCTCATAAATCTCTACCCACTCGCCGTCTTCCCCTTGGGCATAAATATTCGTATTATAAGACATTTCCATTTCTTCAATGGTGACATTAGATACATCGTCTCGAAAATTCATGACATATACAACAAGTGCGGTCGCCACTATGGTACACGTGATGATGAGGATCAAAAACAATGCAATCAAAGTAGAACCCAAGATAGACAGTGTCTGACGCAGAACCGGAAACCGCTTTGGTTTCATAGAGGGATCGTCCAAATCGGGATTGTGATACGGGTATTCCGGCGTACCGGTTGGACCGAAGTACTGCCGCTTCGGCGTGCCTCTTCTTCCGTTTATGGACTGCCTCCGCTTCGGAGAAGTTTTATCATTCTTTTGATTTTTTTTGCTTTCCATGTTTTTATCCTTCCCATAATACTGCACATTTCTATGCTGCATAATGATTCGAACCCTGCAACGACTACGGTTACAGCAACACATACATCTTAGGCAACACCGCACAAAAGCCGTACAGCATTGCCCTTTTTATTATACCATATTTTTTGAGGGCTGTTAAGAGATCTGGAAAACTTTCTTTAAAAAATATACAGAATGCATAAACTTCTCGTTTTTGGAGAGAATATTTCTAGTATATTTTTAGAAAGGATGTTCCCTATGCAAAGCAGAGCCTTAGCCTGTTGGGTATTTCTCACTGCACTGGTGATTTCCATTGTAATTGTCGTGGGTGCGTTTACACTCCCACGCAGGCAGCAAAAAAGTGCTGCAGAAGATCTCATTACAACCATTATCACCACAGAACCCGGCTATTTCGCCCAGATTCAAGAGGACACCATCTGTATCTTTCGATACGGCAGCCGTGTCCCCTTCCAGACACTAGACACGCCCGTCAATACACTTTCCGAATATGATCGATCTGATCTAGAAACAGGGATCACTCTTCCATCTAAAGAAGCACTTCGCCAATTTGTGGAGGATTTCACCTCATAATAGCACCTCTTACTTCCCAATAATTTCTTCATACAATTTTGTATACAATGGCATATTGATATCCCGCATTGTGGGAAACGTTTCTCGATAATACTTTACGTCATCCACAATTTCTACAAAAGCAAGTGTTTCGTGACAATCACACTGCACCAGAATCTCCCCCTCCGGATCTATGGCACAACTCTGCCCATCAAATTGGAGTTCGCCCTGATGTCCACAGCAATTAATACCCAGCACATACATTTGGTTCTCAATGGCTCTTGCCTGTAACAAAATCCGCCAATGCGTACTGCGCTGGTGCAGCCAATTTGCAGGCACAAGCATTAATGACACCTGATGACAAGCCGCATTGCGAAACAACTCCGGAAAGCGCAGATCATAGCAGATCACTGCACTGGCGCAAATGCCGGACAGATTTGTATAGGACATGGTGTATCCTTTGGCATAGTACTTTTGTTCATCGCCATAGGAAAACGGATGAATCTTTGTATAATCAAACTGCTGCACACCCTGTGCATCGCAAATGGCGTAGTGATTTTCTCCTTTCTGAACCGCATTTTGTGCTGTCCAGCCATAACCAATGCCGATATGATACTGCTGAGCAAGCTGATGCATCTGTTCGTGCGTTTGTTCTGCCAGACTCGCAGCATAGGCAGTCCGCATAGTAAAGCCAGTGAAGCTCATCTCTGGAAAGAAAATATAATCGGCACCAGCTTTCGCTGCTTGTACAATCCAGTCTGTTCCACGGCATAGATTTTCTCCAAACGCCTCTAGGTGAATTTCCGTCTGCGCCATTGCAATTTTCATAGCCATTCCCTCCAGTAGCGCCTCACTCGGAGCGATGGGAGCCAGACATTTCGTAGGGACGATTTTCTGACGCCTCTGTTTCTTCTGCCTTTCGATCCGGGCCGTGATAGAATACTGTATCTGACCGCTTCCATTCCCGCTTAGGTCGTTCCTCATATTTAGTTGCATGCGGCACCAAGTGAATGGGATCGTCGGGAATCATATTTTTTCTTGCACGATAGGCAGCATAGATGCACAACAGAATGTATATTCCAGACAGAACTGCACCGCCGATCAGTCCATAGCGGAACCATGGTGAATGCGGAAAATTCTCAAAGGCATACGTGTTGAACTTGATAAAAGAACGATCCACATCGGTGACGGCCACCAACGGCACCATGGCAATGACCTCGCCGGAAAATTTCAGTTCCATGCTGCCCAGAGGATCGCCTGCTTTTACTGGTGCCTGCGTATTTTCCTGTAAATGAATCACTTTTTGCACAGCTGTAGTATCCACATCATTACACCACAGTAAGATGCAGTCACTCTCCGGTCGAACCAGCACATAAGAATTCCCATCTGAATTAAGTACTTCCACTTCAGCAATCTCCTCATCATCTCCTAACATCGTGGTAAAGGAAAATGAAGAAAATGCCCAAGTAAACAAATTGGTAGCATCTTCAATGTGATAAAATTGCAATTCTCCGTCTGCATCATTAAATGGTGCGTTGAGCAACACGACCAGATAATCGTTTTCCTCCTGAATAGCTTCCGCAATGATGCTCCGCCCGGTCTGGTTCAAATTCCCTGTTTTGATACCTATTGTTCCCGCATAATAATATTGGCTATCCTCCAACATCATGGCGTTAGCGTGTGTCCAAGTCCAGAGCGAAGGATCCGGATGATTTTCCAGATTCGCCGTCTTGGGCGTGTAGGTCACAGTGGAAGAAATCTCCGAAAAGCCTTCTATCTCCAGCGCATAATTGGTAATAGTTAGAAGATCTCTGGCGGTAGTGACTTGCTTTGCATCATACAGGCCTGTAGGATTGGCAAACGTTGTGTCTGTACAGCCGAGCTCTTCCGCTTTTTGATTCATTTTCTTCACGAATGCGTTAACATCCCCCGATCCAAAAGCATCGGCAAGAATGAGTGCCGACTCACACGAAGACGTCAGCATCAAGGCATAAAGATATTCCCGTACAGTCAGCGTATCGCCATCTTCTATGTTGGCATAGCGCAGATCGTCCGGTTCGCTGTAGCGATAAAGCGGTGCATATAGATCCTCATTCGCTGTAAGCGTGGTACCGTCCAAATCGTCACAGCTTTCCATCACAACAATGGCTGTCATAATCTGTGCCAAATGACCCGGCATTTGCTGCTGATCAGCATTTTTTTCATATAAGATCTGCTGGGTATTCCGGTTGTACAAGATAGCCGCTTGACTATGTATCGTAACATCCGGTGTAAATGTATAAGCGTTAGCGGACAGGGCGTTTGCGGACAACATTCCCAGCCCCAGAATGACAGCTATAAGACTAATACATATCTTTTTTATATATTGGAATCTGTGCATTTGATGCATTCCTCCCATTTTTCTTTATTCCTGAAAGCAGTACTGCCCATTGATTCTATTATAACAAAAAAAAATCGATTCGAAAAGACTTTTTTCAATTTTTTGTTTACCTTTCTCTGAAAATATGATAAAATAATGTAAGAGACATTTTCCATCCGATTTTTATTCGGTTTTTCCATGGACTGCATTTATCTTATAAGTTAGGAGGTTTTCCTTTTGGTATACGTTACGGGAGATATGCATGGAAATTTCGATCGTTTTAAGGATCCAATTTTAAAAAAACTTCGTGCCGGCGATGTGTTGATTGTCTGCGGCGATTTCGGTTTTATCTGGAATGGCTCTCGACAAGAACGGCAGATTCTGAAAAAACTGCGGGAAAAGCCCTTCACCATCGCCTTTGTTGATGGATGCCATGAGAATTTTGACATCCTTGAAAAAAAGTTCAAGATCGTTCGCTGGCGCGGCGGAAGAGCGCATCTGATCGCACCCAATATTTTTCATATGATGCGTGGAGAGGTGTTTACGATTGACAACCACACCTTTTTTACATTCGGCGGCGGGCACAGCCAAGACTTTGAGTACCGGGAAGGGCGCAACTGGTGGCAGCGGGAACAGCCTACTCATGCGGAAATCCGACACGCCATCCACACCTTGAATCAGTATCAGGCACAGGTAGACTACATCATTACGCATGAACCGCCTGCCTCCCTTAAGGACTGTCTCGGTGTTGATATGCAGCAGCGGCTGGAAATCCATACATTTTTTGAAGACATCATCAAGCAATGTGACTATCAAAAATGGTTCTTTGGGAAGTGCCATATGGATCGTTTCATTCCGATGAAATTCTATGCCCTATTTGAGAGCGTTCTCCCTGTTGCCTCCGAAAAAGAATCGCGAAACAGGGCAGCGGGCACTGCGGACAGCGATATAGAATAGTTCCGGCCAAAAGATGTGCATATACGTTTATGTGAACACGTTCTAATACAGCATTATGATACAAAAAGCTGACTCCAGCATTCCGCCCGGAGTCAGCTTTTTATTTTTGAACTTGCAATTTTTTCACACAAAGAGAGACAAGATGGATCGAAAAAATGTGTATAAAAAACGCTGAGCAGGTTCTTAGATAACCTTCTGCATAATCACAGTTACTCTGCAGCAGAAGCAATCACTTCCGTCATCAAATTAGCAGGCAACTGCTCATAGCGGACTGGCTTTAAAGTAAAGGAGCCCTCTCCCTGCGTCATCTGCCGCAGCTGCATTGTAAAATCAGCCATTTCTCGCATAGGAACTTCTGCCAGGATCACCGTCATCCCCGCTTCTTCTGAAGGATTCATACCCAGTACTCTACCACGCCGTTTATTCAAATCACCCATGATGTCACCCGTATTGTCATCCGGCACGCAAACCTCTAAAGTGCCAATTGGCTCCAGCAGAGTGGGGTCGGCTTGTTTCATCCCCTCTTTATAAGCAATTGACGCTGCTGTTTTAAAGGCCATTTCAGAGGAATCAACGGGGTGATATGAGCCGTCTACCAGAATCGCTTTGACACCTACGACCGGGAACCCTGCCAGAACACCTCTGGTTACGGATTCCTGCAGCCCCTTTTCCACCGCCGGGAAAAAGTTTTTTGGCACTGCTCCGCCAAATACCTTTTCTTCGAACACAAGCGTATCGGATGGATACGGTTCAAATTCGATCCACACATCGCCATACTGCCCGTGACCGCCGGACTGTTTCTTATGCTTGCCCTGTACCTTCACTTTTTTCCGAATGGTTTCCCGATAGGCAATTTTCGGCACGGAAAGCACCACATCTACGCCAAAGTCAAATTTCAACTTAGAAGTAACGGCACTCAGATGCTGTTCGCCCAGACCAGAAAGAATCATCTCCCGTGTTGCCGGATTTTGCACATAGGACAGTGTCTGGTCCTCCTCCAGCAGTTTCTGAATGGCAGAAGCCACCTTTGCCTCCTCGCCGCGTTTTGCCGGCCGTACCGCCATGCCATAACAAGGCAGTGGGAAGGATGCCTTTGGCAGCACAACTAGCCGGGCACTGTCGCACAGTGTATCACCCGTTCCGGCATTCATCTTGGTAACAGCCACCAAATCGTTTGCCTCCCCAGCGTTAACTTCCTTTTGCTTTTTCCCGCAAAGAGTGACGAGTTTTCCGAACTTTTCGGTTTCGCCCGTCCGTGTGTTTACCAATTCTGCGCCCGCCTGCAAAGTGCCAGATACTACACGCAGCATTGTCAGCCTACCCACAAATGGATCCGCCAAAGTTTGATATACCTGCACACATACCGGCTCATCCTTTGCGGGATGCAGTACCACCGGCTCACCCGCAGGGTCTTCTGCCAGAATTTCGTCTGTTTCTTCCAACGCTGGCACCAGCAGTTCCATCTCCTTGCAGAGCAAATCAATGCCCTCCATAGCGGCGGCTGACACGCATGCCACCGGTGTGATAGTGCCTTCTTTCATACCTTTATGAATGCCATCTACCCGTTCCTTCTGCGTAAACTCCTCACCCGAAAAAAACTTCTCAAACAGCACTTCGTCCGTTTCGGCGATCGCCTCCGAAAACGCCTGGATCAGGCCGTCTACTCGATAGCTCAGCTTTTCGGAAACCTCTGCCGTTGGCATGGGAATCTCCTCCGCCTTATGACTGTTTTTATCATATCGATATGCTTTCATCTCAATGAGATTAATGTAAGAATCCACCTGACGATCCACAATGACAGGAACAACAACTGGGCAAACCGTCGGACCAAACGTGGATTTCAATTCCGTCAGCACATTATAAAAATTGGCATTTTCATCATCCAGTTTAGTTACGACAAACATACGTGACTTTCCCTCAGCAGCTCGATATGCCTTCTTCGTACCAACACGCACGCCGGATTTACCCGAAACTGTAATCATCACACAGTCCGCTGCCGAAATGCCCTGTATCATCGCCCCGGCAAAGTCAAACATCCCCGGTGTGTCCAGCAGATTTACCTTCTGGTCGTTCAGCAAAATGCTGGCCGTGGATGTATATACGGAAGAATGCCGCTTCATCTCTTCTGCGGTATAGTCCGACACTGTATTTCCAGTTGCGATACTGCCCATCCGTTCTGTACAACCGCCCTGATAAAGCAGTGCTTCCATCAAGGTCGTTTTTCCCGAACCGGCATGGCCAGCCAGTGCAATATTTTTGATCGTCATAAGAAATCACTCCTGTTCTCTTCGTTCTTCTGATTTTATCACCAATTGTCAGAAACCGTCATGTTTTACAATATTTTATGCAATTGGTTGATATAATTATAGCATATTTGCATTTTCTTTGCAAGTCTTTTTTGAAAAAACAACATTCTTTTTCAATATCCCCCTCTATTTTCTTATGAATTATGACGGTGTACCTTTACAATTCCCTGTTGGATTTGTCAATTATACCAAAAACAAAAAATACACTTGACTTTTCAGTAGAAATCTGTTAAAGTAATAATTGTATATAATTCAGTTTGGAGTGAATGAATTTATTATGGATGCCGCCGATGACTGCGACACAGAGTTGAATAAAATCTACAACTATAACAAGATATACAGGCATAGTGTGCACTTCCTTCGGTGCTAGCTATGCCTATTTGTGTTGCATAAAGGCACCCTGTTTTGTTTCATTTGATAAAAAAGCTATACATCTCGTACATGGTCTTTATACAGGATTGCCTAAACAAGAGTGATTCAATCCATGGAGGTTTTTTAAAATGGTTTGGTTGGTTCTATTACAAATTATATTAATTGCACTCAACGCAATTTTTGCAGGGACAGAGATTGCTGTGATATCTGTCAATGAAACACGGCTGGAAAAAGAGGTGGAAAAGGGCAATAAACGCGCCAAATGGCTATTAAAAATGACCCGTAACTCTTCTGGGTTTTTGGCCACGATTCAGGTAGCTATCACCTTATCCGGATTTTTAGGTGCCGCTTTTGCAACCGATAGCTTTGCAGAACTGTTGTCTGATCTACTGCAAAAGATTGGCATTGGTTTGCCAGGCTCTGTGATGGATACTATTTCCGTTATCATCGTCACAGTTATCATGTCATATTTTTCTATTGTCTTTGGCGAAATGGTACCCAAACGGATTGCCATGAAAAATGCAGAGAAATTTTCCCTGACGATGGCTGGCCCGATTTCTGTGATTGCAAAATTATTTGCCCCGTTGGTATGGCTTCTGACAAAATCCACCAATGCTGTCCTGCGTCTATGCGGCATTGACCCAAACAACGATGAGGAAACTGTCACCGAAGAAGACCTGCTTCTTATGGCGGATGCCGGACGAAAAAAAGGCACCATTGATGCCACAGAAAATGATATGATTCGGAATGTGTTCGCCTTTGACGATCTGACCGTTGGCGAAATCTGTACCCACCGAAAAGAAGTGTCCATTCTCTGGACAGATGAAACCATTGAACAGTGGGAGCAAACCATTCATGAATCCCGTCACTCGGTTTACCCCGTCTGCGGCGATTCCATCGATCAAATCGTAGGCGTGCTAAATGCGAAAGATTTTTTCCGGCTTTCTCAACGCACCAAGGAAGCCGTGATGGAACACGCTATCCGTACCCCGTACTTTATTCACGAAAATATGAAAGCTGATACCCTGTTTGCCAAAATGAAACGCCATGCTGACCATTTTGCCGTAGTATTGGATGAATATGGCGGGATGTCTGGAATTATCACAGTGACAGACTTAGTAGAACAATTGGTGGGTGACTTTGACGATGATGAATTGCAGCAGCAAGAACCGGAGTTGGAACGGCTAGACTCGAAAAGCTGGAAAATCAAAGGCACCTGCTCCCTCGACGATGTTGCACACGCACTAGAACACAGTTTCTCCGAGGCAGATGAGTACGAAACATTCAGCGGCTACCTGATTGGCAAACTTGGCGAAATCCCAAAAGACGGCGCTTCTTTCAAAATGGAAATCGATAATTTTCAGATTCATGTACTAAATGTTCAACATCACTGCATTGACAAAGCAATTATTCGCTGCCCAGAGCCTGTTTTGTCGGATCAACAGGCATAACACATATGAATATCTTTTGAGTTTTTTACGAGTTCTTCTGTATTTTATAATGGAAAAATAACAGAAGAACTCTTTTTTTGTGCTTTTGCCCTTGTATTTTACACAGATTTCACAATTGCTGCCTTTGAAATTTACATTGGTTCGTTATAATAGTTTTGTTGTGAATTAGGCATCTTACTGCGCACCGATGTAGGAACAGATGCTGCAAAAACAAAAAAGGAGAAATTTTGTTATGGACATTTTTTCAATCATCACGCTCTTAGGCGGACTTGCCTTCTTCCTGTACGGAATGAACGTCATGTCTTCCGGACTGGAAAAACTCGCAGGCAGCAAGTTGGAAATCGTTCTGAAAAAAATGACATCCAACAAGTGCAAAAGTCTACTACTGGGTATGGGTATTACCATTGCCATCCAGTCTTCCTCAGCACTGACGGTTATGCTGGTCGGCTTGGTCAACTCCGGCATTATGACGCTAAGTCAAACCATTGGTGTACTGATGGGCTCTAATATTGGCACTACGCTCACCGCTTGGATCCTAAGTCTTTCCGGCATTGAGAGCGACAATGTATTCATGCGAATGCTGAAGCCGGAATCCTTTTCTCCCATCATTGCGCTGGTTGGCGTAATTATGATTATGGTGGCAAAACACAATCGTACCAAAGACATCGGTAGAATTATGGTCGGCTTTTCCGTCCTGATGACTGGCATGACGCTTATGAGTGATGCTGTGAGTCCATTGGCAGATTCTCCGATGTTCTCCAGCTTTTTGACAGCGTTTAACAACCCTATCATGGGCGTGCTGGTCGGCGCAGCTTTTACAGGAATCATCCAAAGTTCTGCGGCATCGGTGGGCATTTTGCAAGCACTTTCTTTAACAGGTCAGGTAACATATGGTATGGCTATTCCCATCATCATGGGTCAGAACATCGGCACATGTGTCACGGCACTCATTTCCAGCATTGGCGTAAACCGAAGTGCCAGACGTGTTGCGGTAGTACATATCTGCTTTAACTGCATTGGTACAATCGTCTTTCTGCCGATTTTCTATCTGCTACATGGAATTTTTGATTTTTCGTTCACGAATTCATCCATCGACCCGGCCGGCATTGCCCTGGTACATACTGTGTTCAATTTGATCACTACAGCACTGCTTCTGCCATTTTCGAAATATTTGGAAAAACTCGCCTATGCCTTTGTACGGGAAAGCAAATCCGAAAAGGAAAAACACACCTCTGAAAAATACACGTTGCTGGATGAACGTTTGCTGAATACCCCAGCGGTGGCCATCGAAGTTTGCCGCAGTGTCACGTTGCAAATGGGAGAACTTGCACGAGATACTATGAAACTTGCCATTGAGATGCTGTTTTCCTATGACAAAGAAACGGAAGAAAAAATCAAGGAAAACGAGATGAAGATTGACAAATATGAGGACAAGCTGAACGCTTACCTTGTGCGAATCAGCAAGCACAGTATTGCCTCAAAGGACAACCGCACCGTATCAAAAATGTTGCATTGCATTGGTAATTTTGAACGCATGGGCGATCACGCCGTTAATATTATGGAATCTGCCCACGAATTGCATGAGAAAGACATTCACTTTTCTGGGGAAGCAGCCAAAGAGTTGCGAGTTCTGGCAGATGCACTGCTATGTATCATTGACATGGCATTTGATGCCTTCCAACAGGATGATCTCTCCATAGCCTATCAGGTAGAGCCGCTGGAAGAAGTCATCGATACACTAAACGTGGAATTGAAAAATCGTCATATCAAGCGGCTGCAAAACGATGAGTGCACGGTGGAACTTGGTTATATCTTTCAGGATTTGCTCACCAACTTTGAGCGTGTTTCGGATCATTGCTCCAATATTGCCGGCGTTTTAATTGAAATTGATGAACAAAAGAGCATTCACAAATATCTGTATAAGCTGAAGGAAAACGATGAAACATTCCAAAAATCCTATCACAGCTATCTGAACCAGTACTATCTGAAGCTGGGGCAGCCCACACAGGTGGCGGTAGATGCTTCATAAACTCCGTTTTACGGCTGCGCGTACACATTATATTTATTATATTGAAAAAATATCCCTCTGGCTATTTTGAAACAACCCCAAAATGTTAGACAAGGTATAAAATAACAATTTGCGCAAAGCGACTAAGAGCAATCTTGGTCGCTTTTGTTACGCTGCCTTGTGTCTATCTTCAACAGAAGATAAGCCATCCAGTTTCAGTTTGATGTGCTTGTTGTACCAGTCAATGGATTCGATTAAGCTCGGAAACAAAGTGTTCAACTGGCGCAAATTCCTGCAAATACAGCAATTACGTTTTCAGTAGGTTGAAAAAGTTTTCAACACATGTATTGTCAAGACGGTTCCCCTTTCGGTATATTTCTATTATACCACATTGTCTAGAGCTTGTTTGAAAAATGGCTATGTTCGGAAAAATGCCCAGACATTGCTGAATGCTAGGAGAAATTCCGCAGGCAGGCTTTCGCCTGGCAAGGATTTTCAACGACGCAGACAGCGGTTCATGGGCATTTTTATGAGTGTATGGATTTTTCAAACAAGCCCTAACAAAAGGAAAGTGGTTCAATTTGTGCGGGGTGATTTTATGGGGTTATAGGGAATACAGCTTTCTCGTTGAATGAGTTTGTGAGGAATAATTGCCTTAGAAGGCGACGTATCAGGCTGCTCTATACGCTGAATCATTCGCGCTGCGGCTTCTGTTCCAAGTTGTGGGGCATTCAGATTGACGCTAGTCAGCGGCGGTGTGTAAAATCGTGCCAGCAGGGAGTCGTTGAAGGAGAGGATGGATAGATCCTGGGGTACGCGCAGCTGTAGTGTTTGTGCCATACGGATGAGGGACACTGCCAGAATATCATCATTGGCGATAATGGCAGAGGGACGTTCCGGCGAAGCAAAAAGTGCCCGCAGCTTTGGATTATCTGGTTCCGGAATCTTTTCTACTTCAACGATATAGGACTGCCGGATAGGGATGCCCTGCTCTGTCAATGCCAGCAAATAGCCGCTTTTTCGGTCGATCGAGTAGTTATAGGCAAGTGTTTCAAAAACAAAAGCAATGTTCCGATGTCCCAGCGCAAGTAAATGCTGTGTTACATCCCGCCCTGCCCGGATATTGTCTGTATCTACGCAAAAGGTCGCTGTATCTTGTTCAGAAGGCTTTCCCACAAGGATATAAGGGAGTTTTTCATGCTGTAAATAATCAATCACCGGGTCATACTCCCTGGAATAAAGGAGGATATATCCTTCGGTACGCCGACTTCTGGCAGAGTTCTGAACCGCTTGCAGCAATTCTTCCTCTGTTTGTGCTGTGATAATGGTGTTCATATATTGATTCTGATTGCAGACCAATCCGATTCCCCGGATGATTTCCAGAAAAAAAGTGTTTTGGTACGCAGTGCTTTCAGAGGGCGGTAGCACAATGCCAACAGTTCGAGAGTTGTGAGTGGCGAGGTTGGCTGCCGAGAAATTGGAAACATAGCCAAGTTCCTCGATAACTTTCTGTACCCGCCGCTTTGTTTTTTCACTGATAGATGAGCGACCACTGCAAACACGAGAAACCGTAGATACCGAGACTCCGGCAGCTTTTGCAACATCTTCCATAGTTACCATAGTATCTTCCCCTCTTTCTGTATGTTAAGTGTATGCAAAAAAATCTTCTATTGGCAGTTCCGTCCCCTTATGCTTGAACATTCACTGTATTTTTGTCAGACACACCTGCCGATATGTATTATATCATGGAAGCGCATATTTGTCAATCGTTTGCAAAAATTTGCGCAAAAAATAATTGGAATTCGCATTTGCAATTTAATGAATATAGATGTATATATGAAAAATAGCCAATGAAATAAAGAAATAATTGGATAAAACAGAGAAAATCAAAAAAGATATTGCATTTTTCGAAACAATGGATATAATAGATTATGCAAGCGGTTGTACTGCTAATTCAGAAATAATATATATGCCGAAAAAAGAATGGAGGGCACTTTTTATGATTACTAAATATGTGTATGGAAATCCCATCGAGACAGAGGCCGTTGTACAGAATGTACCCAATACATCAGAAAAAATGCCATACTTCGAGGTGGCAGAAGACCACTGTACGTTTCAGACACATCTGGCAGAGGATGATATTGTATATGGATTAGGCGAACAAGTGCGTGGTATGAACAAGCGGGGCTGGAAGTATAAGAGCTGTAATTTTGACAACCCCAACCATGAAGAAGACACCATGTCCTTATATGGGGCGCACAATTTTCTGCTGGTATCCGGCCAAAAAACCTTTGGCGTATTTTTTGATTATGCTGGCATGATGACATTTGATATCGGTTATACTGCACACGACCTTATGACGGTCACAGCAGAAGATGGCAATCTGAAAGTATATCTTATCACCGGGGCTAGTGAAGATGTGATTGTTCATCAGTTCCGGACGCTTATTGGGAGAAGCTATATTGCCCCAAAGTGGGCGTTTGGCTATGGACAGAGCCGTTGGGGTTATCAGAGTGAAGAAGATATTCGACAGGTGGCAGCGAAACATCAGGCAGCAGGGATTGGACTAGACAGTATTTATCTGGATATCGACTATATGGAACGCTATAAGGATTTCACGGTGGACAACACGCGCTTTCCCGACTTAAAGCAGTTGCAATCGGATATGATGGCACAGGGTATTCATCTGGTGCCTATCATAGATGCAGGCGTAAAAATTGAGGAAGGCTACTCTGTATATGAAGAGGGCGTAGCAGGAAACTATTTCTGCAAAGATGCGGACGGAAATGATTTTGTCGGGGCTGTATGGCCAGGGCGCGTGCACTTCCCGGACTTTATGAAACCGGAAACACGCCGCTGGTTCGGGGATAAGTATGCTGTGCTGTTGGATATGGGGATCGATGGTTTTTGGAACGATATGAACGAACCAGCAATTTTCTACACAGAAAAGCGGCTGGAGAGCGTAATGCAGCGTATCAACGAACTGAGTAAGCAGAATATGGGCGTCGATACCTTCTTTGAATTCAAAGGTCTGGTGGAGGGCATCAGCAACAATATTGAAGACTATTCCACGTTTTATCATGACATGAACGGCAAAAAAGTTGTACACCATAAAGTGCACAATCTCTATGGCTATCAGATGACAAGAGCCGCGTCGGAGGCGTTTGATCGGTTGTCGGAGGACAAGCGAATCTTGATGTTTTCTCGTGCTTCCTACATTGGTGCACATCGATATGGCGGTATCTGGCAGGGCGACAATAAATCATGGTGGTCGCATCTGCTGATGAATCTGCAAATGCTGCCGGCATTGAATATGGCAGGATTTGTGTTCAACGGCGCAGACACGGGTGGATTTGGATGCGATACCACAGAAGATTTGGTGATGCGTTGGTTGCAGCTGTCTGTTTTTACGCCACTGATGCGTAACCATTCCGCTATGGGTACAAGAGAGCAGGAACTGTATCAGTTCGGGAATATGGCGGATACCAAAAAGATGATTGAGATTCGCTATGGTCTGATCCCATATATTTATAGTGAATATATGAAGGCTGTTTTGCAAGATACCATGATGTACCGACCGCTATCGTTTGTCTATCGGACGGATGCGGCTGCCAGAGAAGTAGAAGATCAGCTGCTGCTCGGTGATGAAGTAATGATCGCGCCTGTATACCGGCAGAATGCGAATGGTAGATATGTATATTTGCCAGAAGAAATGATGTTGGTGCGGATGCGCGGACTGGATGATATCGAGACGGAAATTTTGCCGAAGGGACACCACTATGTTCAGGCAAAGCTGCATGAACTGGTATTCTTCATTCGTCATGGAAAGAAAATTCCGCTGTGCCGTGCGGCGCAGAACACAGAAGCACTGGACACCGTCCATATGCAGTATCTGGGCTGGGAAACAGCAGATTATGCACTTTATGAAGATGATGGTGTATCAAAAGACTATGATATAGAGAAACACATTCGTATGTGCTAAGTCATATTATCTTACACACCAAAAAGAAAAAAGGCGGTTGCGACCGATAAACGGTTGCAATCGCCTTTGTGCTTTTATGCGGGATCCTTACATATTTTTTCCCTTCAGGATGCGGCAGACTGTTTTCACAGTGCGTTTGGCATCGGGCATCGGTGGAGATAGAACGTTTTCTATGCATTTTCGAGCCAAAAAATCTGTTTTTATTTTTGCATTGTATATAGATTGTCAGTCGTTTCCTTTTTCGGTACTATACGTTGTTCCATACTGTTATAGATAAATGCAATGGCGAAACAGATAACACCGCAGATCATAAAGCTGACTGCCCGTAATATGAGATGTGCATAGGAAATATCAAAGAGAATCATTTTGCAGATGCTGAACAACAGCAGGACAATACCGAACACACGAGCGTTCTGCGCATGTTTGCGAAAACCGAATAGGATGAATCCACTAGCCAAAATGAAGTAAAAGGCACTCAGCACAAAGTTTGGCATACGGTAACAGAGGAAGAGAATTGTCACGAGCAGGGCATATTTCGTGCCGACCTGCCAGGGCTTTGGCATCTGCTCGATATGTGAAGTGACTCCAGCAGATACAGCCGATGTACGCAAGACCGCCCAGAAGCGTCCGGTGCCAAAGATCCAAACCAGAATAAGCGTTAGGGTCAGGAGGTTCTTCTGATAGAATGTAAGATACATGAATGAATCAGGATCGGTTTCGCTCCACCGCAAAAACAGTAGCAGACTGCCCGCCACCATGGCGAAAATATTATATCCCTGACAGATGCTTCTGAGCGGTGGACGGCGAAGCAGATATTTTTCAAAAAAGAATACCAAAAGATTGCATAGAGCGAAGCTGCTGTACAGCCAGAAACAGATCTGCCGCAAAGAAAATGCATGAAAAGCAGGGAGGGGAAGCAGCAAAAAGAAGGTTACCAGCAAGAAGCTGATATAAGCGGTTTGTATATAGCGTTTAGACTGCCTACATTTTGCCGCCACCAGCATAGATGCCAGGAGAATGCCCCAGAGAGCGATGCTTATGCCGAACTGGATATAGGCCAGTGGAATAAGATGAAAAAGGATTAACCCCAGAGAAAGCGCACCGCTTCCCCAATATGCTGGGGTGATTTTTTTGCCCCACTGGGCAAAATACCAAAATACGCCAAACGCAATTATTACAAAACTGAACAGTATGGCAGATAGATCATCAAATTCCGGAAAGAATGCGTTTTCGAAGCGTGCATTTTCCAATGAAATGCGGAACAATAGGAATATTTGGCATATTGCAAAGCAGTAGGGAACACTTTGAAAAAAGGAGGAACCGCTGGTTTTGGCAGAGCGAGTGAAAATGAGATAGACAAGGATAATGGCAGTCAGCAGTACGCCAATCTCTAAAAATACCCAGAAAGCAGAGGAAAGAGGGAGAGAATACTGGGAAACGAGTGTCGTTTGCGCTTGTATCGAATGGAGGATAACAAAAAAGCCGATACCTTGCAGTGAGTACAGAAAAATACGCTTATTGGTGGAAAGTTGGCGATGCACAGCACCAAGCAGCAAAAGATATGCCAGCAAAAAGCCAAGTACGATGATGAAGGAGGTTTGTAATGGTGAGGCAGGCATTATAGCGGTGGTATATATTCGCTGCTTCATTCGGAAAATGTATACATATTGCCAGATAAAGCTAAATAAACTGCCGCAGCCAGTCAAAAAGAAAAGGCTGACACTCTGTTTAGATATGAATGTGTAGCAGCCAAGCACTGCCCACAAGAGGAAGAACAATGTGATCAAAAAAGGATGTGTTGCGGAGAAACAGAAATAGAATAGGTAGATGGAAAAGAATAACTGTACCAGCGCTCCACCACACAGGTGGCAGAATACCTGCCGATAAGTCGTTTGTCGCATCCCCCAAGCACTCACGCCATATAGTAAGGCCCCTGTACCTGGCGCAAACAGCAGCTGCACCGCTGTGGGCATATTATCGAGCGCATACAATTGATGGGTGCCAATGAGCAAAAAGAGGACAGCCACCAAGTGCAGAAAGCGGCAGTACCCTGAGAATCGCAGGATGTCGTGCTTTGTAGAAACGCGGTGCAATAGGGCGGAAAGTACTCCATAGGCGGTCATGCAAGCGAATGCGTGAATGGCAAAGTTTTGCGGGGTGAAAATATACATGAAAAGCGTCCAGCCGCTGACGAACAACAGCAGGATAGTACTAAAGTGGACGAAGGTACGATTTTGATGCATGATCCCCCAAAAGGCATACGCCAGCACAAGCAGACAGCAGGCGAGAACCCAATACGCTGACTGCGCACGGAACAACGCCAATAGCCAAACTGTCAGCGCAAGGTATTTTCCGCAGAAGAGGAGGGCGTATGCATCTGTATTTCGCTTATGATATTGGTCGATCGTGATAAAATAGAGTACAATGACCACCAGGCACAAAATGCCCTTCTTAACACCTTGCAACGGGAATAGGAGAAACCAGTAAGGGAAGAGAAGCGAAATGACTTGTAAGATGATGGCTGCCGTTCGCATTTTCGCCAATACCGTTGAGCGAAGGGAAAGGCAAAGCAGTGCCGCGTTGCAGAGAGAGACAATGATAAAATAAAATAGCAGGAAGTCCACCGATGCTGTCCCCGAGAAGAGACTAATGCGCAGTGGTCTTGCTGTACCAAAAACAAACAAGAGATAGGCGAAGTGCATGGAAAAGGTATCTTTTCTGTATATACTGCACCCAAATAGAAATGCCATTGCTAAAACCCAGCCGGGCAGT
>CASDUD010000118.1 GCA_949283725.1 uncultured Ruminococcus sp. | reverse complement strand
TGATTCAATGGTCAGGTGAATGTCATCGTGCGTGGCATTGAATCGTTCTTCCATTTCCTCAAAGGCATCCACCGCCTCCGGCTTGTACTGCAGCATCGTGACTTCGATCTTCCCATCACGGCTGGAGTTCCCGCAGCCTGTCAGCAGAAGTGTTGTCAAAGATACACCAGCAAGTACCAGACTGCATACTGCATTTCGTTTTCTCATGTCATTCTTCCTCCTTTGCATCACGCTGCAATTTTTTGTGATTTTATTATATCATGCCATTATGCCATCTGTAAATACCATGAATCAACAGCTTTTATACCATTTTTCCGTTTTTTGGGGTATAGCGATTGCTTATCTTGCATTTTGGTATATTTTATGGTATAATAATTTCACATTTATACATTTCGAAATTTTCCTTTTGGATATTATTGGGAAATTAGAAAAAATTCCAATGAATGAAATGGATAAATTCACGTAAATATTGAACATATATTTTCGATTTTTGTGAATGTATACTAGTCATAGAAAGATGCCAGAATGCTAGATATACTCACCACTTTTTCGAATTTTTAAAAGAAAGGATACTTTATGCAAAACTTTATTTTTTCGATTTTTCCCAACCATAATTTTGTAGACTTAGGGCTGTATCAGTTCGGCTGGGAAAAGTGCGCCCCTGCCCATATGTTCGGGCCAGCCGCCCGAAATCATTTTCTATTCCACTATATTCTCTCCGGCACAGGCACGCTGATGGCAGACGACAGCAAGGGAAACACCCGGCACTTTAGCGTACGCAGTATGCAGGGATTTATGCTCTTCCCCAACCAAACTGCTACCTACATTTCGGATCAGGAACTACCATGGGAATATGTCTGGATCGAGTTTGACGGGCTGCGTGTCAAGACGATCCTGGAATCAGTGGGCATCACGCTAGACAAGCCCATCTATCACGCCCGGAACAAAAATCTGCGAGAGGATATGATGCATGAAATGCTTTACATCGTCCAGAACAAGGACGCTTCTCCCATGCATCTGATTGGGCATATGTATTTGTTTCTAGACTATCTCGCCCGTTCTGCAGCAGAAACACGCATCATCAGCGGCGGAAAATTGCGGGATTTCTATGTACATGAAGCACTTACCTTTATTGAACATAATTTCCAAAATAACATCACCATTGAGGATATCGCCGCGGTCTGCGGGCTAAACCGCACATATTTCGGCAAGATTTTTAAGGAAGCACTTGGAAGAACACCGCAAGCATTTCTGATAAACTATCGGATGCTCAAGGCGGCAGAACTGCTAAAGCTCACGCTGCTTTCCATCGGCGAAATCAGTCAAGCAGTTGGCTATGAAAATCCGCTGCACTTTTCCAGAGCCTTCAAAAGTGTCTATGGCATCTCCCCTCGCACATGGCGCAATCAGAACAAACTATCGGAATGACCATAATACACAAAAAGCACTGTGTCTATCCAATCGGATCCGGACAGCACAGTGCTTTTAGCATCTGTATTAACTTAGTGATTGTTCTTATTTTTGCAGGAGGGTTATAAGAGACTCTAATGACTTTTTCCCAAAGGCAATGGGGGTCCCGTTGGCAATAATGCAGGGCACACTCATAATTTGATACTGTTTCCGCACATTTGGAAACCAACTGACATCTATAATATCTGTCTGAATATTCGGATGGTACAGTGCCAGCTGCCCGGCGGCGATGACAGTTGCTGGACACATGGTGCAAGATAGCGTCACTGCAATTTCTAAATGCATGGTAGGCAGATGTTCTATAGACTGGAGCATTGCTGGTGCAAGCTTAGGCTGAGCACTGGCAGCATGGCGCAGAAGCGTAGTAAATGAGTAAAGTTCATGCCCACCAGGAATCGCATAGAAGAAAATGCCTGTCTCCGTCCCATCTGAACGACAGAGCGCTATGCACGGCTTGGTTCGCACAGAACGCATCTGATAATGCAGACGATCCGACATGGCGCAGACCTCTCGGGTAAACTGTATCATCCCCCTTGCTAGAACAGAGTCATCTGCATCCACACGAAGAGACAAAGGCTGTTCCAACTTTTGCAAAATACGCACCATCTGGCTGTGTAGCGTGCCAGTAAAATAACCAGACCGCTTGAATGTGTGCTCCTGTCTCGATCCCGAAGGCTGCTTTTTCGACGACATAGACGACGCTGGGCTCAGCTTTGGCATAGGGAACGGTGCCAGATTGAGTGTTTCATGCATCTGTGCCGCATACTTCTCCATGGAAACAGCCGCCACTGCCCCATCAGAAACCGCCGTTACAATCTGACGCAATACTTTATCACATACATCGCCTGCACCATACACACCCTCCACAGACGTTTTCTGTGTTTCGTCTACTTGCAGATACCCCTGGTCAGTCAGGCGCAGTGTATCCCGAAACAATTCCGTCTGGGGCTTGTAGCCAGTAAAGACAAAAATCCCAAACGTATCGCCCACATCCGGTGTAAACCGTTCGACCGCCTGGGTCTTATTATTTTTCAAAATGGCATACCGAAGCATGGTATCTCCGCCCGCTTCGATAATTTCCGTATTGAACAACACACGAATCTTCGGATGAGCCAGTACCCGGTCGGAGATAGAACGAGCGCACGAAAATGTATCCCGCCGAATACACATGGTGACGCGCTTCCCATATTTCGTCAGAAAAAGTGCCTCTTCCGCCGCCGCATATCCACCACCAATGACGAATATTTCTTTATCTGTAAAGAATTCGCCATCACAAGTAGCACAATACGCCACGCCATGTCCTTGGAATGTTGTCTCGCCAACAAAGCCCGCACGCCGCGGCGAAGCCCCT
>CASDUD010000117.1 GCA_949283725.1 uncultured Ruminococcus sp. | reverse complement strand
AGTGTCACCGCCTCGTCCTGACCGATGATTTTTTCCTTCAATCGTTCCTCCAGATTGGCGAGTTTGGTAAACTCTGTCTCCGCAATCTTATTGGCAGGAATCCCAGTCCAAAGTTCAATCACCTTTGCCAAATCTGCGCCTGTAACCTGCACCTGTGCCAGGGCTTCTTCGGCTGTTTTCATTTCTTCCTTCAGCCGAATGATACTACTCTTGGCCTCTGCCAACGCCTGATAGTCAATCTCGTTTTCAGCCTCCAGTGCCGTTTCCTTAGATTCCAGTGCTTGCATCTGCTCTACCAGCGCATCATACTGTTCAATCTCCTTTGAACGTAAATGTGTGCAAGCACAGCCTTCATCCAGCAAGTCAATGGCCTTATCCGGTAGGAATCGATCCGTGATATAGCGTTCTGCCAACACCGCACAGAGCCGCAAAATCTCTGGTGAAATATGCACTCGATGATACGACTCATAGTATTTAACAATGCCTCTGAGTACTTCCACCGTCTCATCCACGGTTGGTTCATTCACCGTCACCGGTTGAAAACGGCGTTCAAGCGCGGAATCCTTTTCAATAAACTTACGATATTCCTCAAATGTTGTAGCACCGATCACCTGGATCTCTCCACGAGAAAGGGCAGGTTTCAAAATATTGGCAGCATTCATCGAACCCTCCGAATTGCCTGCGCCCACCAGATTATGCACCTCATCGATGAACAGGATGATGTTCTTCTCCTGTTTCACCTCACTAATCAACCCTTTTACCCGGCTTTCAAATTGTCCTCGAAACTGGGTTCCTGCTACGAGTGCTGTAAGATCGAGCAGATAGATCTTCTTATCCTTTAGATGCGTCGGCACGCTGCCTTCCGCAATGCGCTGTGCAATGCCTTCAGCAATCGCTGTTTTGCCGACACCCGGTTCACCGATCAAGCAGGGGTTGTTCTTGGTGCGGCGCGACAGAATTTGAATCACCCGGGAAATTTCCTTATCCCGTCCGATGACTGCATCCATCTGTCCCTCTTCTGCCCGTTTGCTGAGATTGGTGCAATAATTCCCCAAAAATTTGGGTTCTCTCCGATTACTGCTCCGTGTGCTGGAAGGTTTCGGTCGCTTAAAACCGCTCTCCTCGCCGCCGGAAGGCCGTTCTGCTGCATCAACCACTTCAGTAGAGGTTTCTTCCGGCTTCTCCTCTTTCTCTTCTTCCGATGTCTTATCCATCTCCTGCAGCATATTTTGCAAAAACTGCGGCAGCACACCGGAACCACCGACTTCAAAGCCCTCACCATCCATCAGTTCCATCATTTGACTAGACATCTGTTCCAGTTCCTCTTCCGAAAGGCCCATCTGTTTCATGTACGCATCGACCTGTGGAATCTTCATTTCCTTCGCACAAATTAAACACAAGCCTTCGTTCTTCTTTTGTCCACCCTGCACTGCAGTAATCAATACCACTGCAGGCCGCTTCTTGCATCGACTGCACAACATCATATACTTTCTCTCACCTTTCTCATAAATTCTATATATCTGGAATCTACACGTATTCCCATAAAATCAATCTAAGGACGTATGTTTACATTTATGGGAACATACACCTGTACCAGTCGGAAAATACCCATATCTTTTTGAGAGAACATCCGATTGATACAAGTTTTTACAATGGTTTTCCTATTGAACCATATGATAAATGACTTGAAACAATATGGTTTTGTCAATGACTGATGTCTGAAAAAATCCCACCGTATCCGGCACATACTGCACCAGCCAGGCAGTGATCTTTGTCATGAGAAATATCAGCAGCCCGCCCTGCACTGCACCAACTGCTGCACCAATCATCTGATCGAGCTGATGTCCAGTTCCCGTCGCACGCAATCTGGATATCCCCTTTATTATACCCTGAAACAGCAAAGAAATCAAGAGGAACCAAACGGAAAATGCAAATGTTTTTAATATTGGCACAAAAGCTGGACGAAGATATTCGTTTGTTAACGTTTCTGCCGCAATTTCTTTATTATCACTTAATATCAATGCCGTAGCCTCTATGGCACGATTTTCCAACTGTGTTGGATCCTGAGAATCAGTTAGCGCTTCCCGCATCCAATCCGGTATGCCAGAAAACGTCTGTTCTGCCGCTTGCTGCATTGTCTGGGACAAATTTGACCGCAAGGTATCCAATGGCAGACCTGTCTGCTGAGACAGCGCCGTATAGAGCAAATCGGAGGCCTGGCTCGGCTGATTAGTAATCTGCTGTAACAACGTCTCGTCCAACGATATCCCATAGTTTGATAGTGTTTGCTGCATAGTATTCGCCAGATCATACTGCGTCAATTTTTCCGTCAGCAGGGACGTACAGAATGGCGCTGCCCATCTATCGAACGCCCATTCTGCCGTAGGCTGTGCCAACAACAGCGCCACCACTAGTGCTGCGCCATAGCCCAAAAATCCAACAATTGTGCGCCAAATGCCGCGTTTCCAGCCGTTCCAAATACAAAGTGTAAAGATGGCCAGTACAGTCAGATCATACAGCCACCACGTCTGATCCATCCATTCTTTCACAGGCTACTCCTTAAAATTCACACGGTCAATCCGTTCGTATCCCATTAGAAAGAGATATCCATCCTGCTTGATAAAGGACGTATATGCCCCTTCTAACGCCACCGTCGCCAATGCATTGCCCGAAAAGTCATAGGAAGTCACATCGCCTGGACACATTACCAACGCATCACCGTCGAATACCCGCACCAGTTGGGAAGTATCATCCACAGTTGTCCGCTGCGGCGCGTCCGCAGACCGATCCAACAGCACCAATGCCGTATCCCGTGTCTGGTCATCCTGTAACAGCAATGCCGCCCGTCCATTTTCCAAATCTTCGCTGAGCAACGTGCCACGGTAGGTATAAGAACTAAGGACTTCCCCTGTGCTGCTGAAATAAGTACAACTGGTATCACCGATGACACAGAGTGTGCCATCCGATGCCACACCGGATGTAATTGCCATAGTATCCAGCGGCAAAGATGTCCACTGCGTCTCCACCTGATGGAACAAGACGCTTGTGACAGTGCTTTGTAGCGCACCATTTTCTACCTGAATGGAAGTGAAAAAGCAGCCATTCTCATCGCTGTGAAAAGACACATCCACCACGTGTTCCAGACAATCCCGCTGATAAATACGTTTGCCTGTATTGTCATACACCTGAATGGAGCAGGAATAGGTACTGGACTCCGTGATCAGCACTACATTCCCCTGATTGCTTACCTTGCCTGTAATAATATTATCGTCCACGGATTTATTATAAATATTTTTACTTTTTGAATCCAGACGGAACGAAGTGCCGCCGCTTTCATATAAAAGCGCATACTTGGAAGAAGTGCTTATCATGGCATTCTGGTACGTATGCTGCCGAGTATCTCGGTGATCCCCGTGCAGCGAATACAAATCTAAATAAGCATCATGCAACAAAAACAGTGTGTCATCCACCAGTTCTGCCTGATAACTGGCACCACCCGAAAAGGACAGCGGAAAATTTCCCGCCGCCAGTTCCCCATCATTTTCCGTGACGGAATCATATCGGCTTCCAATACCTTCCAGCTTTGGGATCCATGCATCCCGTTGTACATAGAGATAGCCGCAGAAGGCAGCAATCAGCAAAAAAATCACAAAATTGCGAAACCATCGCAGTCGGTGCCGTCTTTTTCGCCATTCGATTCGATCTTCCGAATCACGATTCACGTTCTATCACTCCTTCCTTCCGCTTATACATCTGTTGTTCATGGCATTTCTCATCATAAAATCTCATCGTAGAACACGCGATGCAAAGTAAGTCCGTGCGCCTGTGCAGTGATTCCTGCCCGCACACGATTTCTGGATGCCATAATTGCCTCCAAATCTTCCAGTTGAATACGCCCTTCATTTACATATAACAAAGTACCCACTAAAATCCTAACCATATTATACAAAAATCCATTTCCTTTTACAAGCAGTATTACGGTGTTTTCCTGTTTTTCTATAGTGATGTCATATATTGTACGAATAGTATTCTGCATTTCTGTGCAATTTGTACAAAATGCTGCAAAATCATGCGTCCCCACAAAATGTGTTGCCGCCGCCCGCAGCAGTTCAATATCCAGTTTCCGACGATAGTGCAGTTCCAAGTCTGTTGTAAATGGATTTTTGCTCTCACTGTTGTGAATCCGGTACATGTATTCCTTTCCAGTGCTGCTGAATCGGGCATGAAATGTCGCTGGCATCTCCTCCACCCGATAGATGGAGATATCTGCAGGTAAATATCCACACGCCCCCCGAATAAAATTGCGGACAGGCAGACACTTTTCTGTCTGCATCGAAAAGACAAACTCCTTGGCGTGTACCCCTGTATCCGTTCGGGAGCAGCCTTGAATCTGCACCGGTTCATTCAGCAGCTTTGACAAAGCCGTTTCCACAACTTCCTGCACTGTTAGTGCGTTGGGCTGTCGCTGAAAGCCGTGATAATTTGTACCTCGAAAGGCCATTGTCACCTTCAAATTCCGCATGATATGATTGCCTCCATTTCTTTCTGTATGACTCAGCCAACATCTTCTACTATTATCACCATAGACAGCACTTCCTTTTTCTTATAGCCTGTTTCCTATCTTTTTACACGCATTTTTGGCATGGATTTTGCCACTTTCTTTTTGAAAAATTTTACTGGGCAAAAAGTCCGCTCACCAATTCTACCTAGAAATCGGCAAAATCTACGCGCACCAAGATAGGAAGCAGGCTTTTATGTGGTGATACGTTCTACAACAGCCGCTGTCAGCAGGAGCAGCGTCACCGCCATGGCTGCATAGTCCCGTCCCGCAGCATGCAACTGCCGCATTTTGGTACGACCCGCTTCCCCACGATAACAGCGACACTCCATCGCTGTCGCCAATTCTTCTGCTCGACGGAAAGCGGAAACGAACAGTGGAATCAAAATAGGAACCAACGCACGTGCACGCTGCGCCAAATTGCCCTCACTAAAATTGGCACCGCGCGCTTTTTGTGCTGTTATAATCTTATCTGTTTCTTCTAACAGCGTGGGAATGAACCGCAGAGCAATCGTCATCATCATGGCGAATGCGTGTACTGGCACGTGTAACTTTTTCAACGGTGCAAGCAATTGTTCAATGGCATCTGTCAGTGCAATTGGGGAGGTCGTATAAGTCAGCAACGACGA
>CASDUD010000116.1 GCA_949283725.1 uncultured Ruminococcus sp. | reverse complement strand
AGCCAGACGCCTCTTCTTTCCCGTCCGGCGGTTTACGTCAAACTTGCTCCGCAAGAGGCTATACGGCATGGGATCCTACTTCCTACTGCTTTGTAAAGGAAGGCTCTCTGTACATTCCGACTGTATTCGTTTCCTATACTGGCGAAGCACTCGATAAAAAGACACCACTGTTGCGGTCGATGGATGCACTGAGCCAGCAGGCTATCCGTATCCTGCGTTTGTTCGATAACACAACTGCTACAAAAGTAACTTCTACCGTTGGTCCGGAACAAGAATATTTCCTCATTGACAAGAAAATGTACGACCAGCGTGAAGATTTGATTATGACCGGACGCACCTTGTTTGGTGCTATGCCGCCAAAGGGTCAGGAGCTGGAAGATCAGTATTTTGCCAATCTGAAGCCTCGCATCGCCGCTTATATGTCCGATCTGGATGAGGCATTGTGGAAGGTCGGCGTATTCGCTACCACCAAGCATAACGAAGTGGCACCAGCACAGCACGAAATGGCGCCGGTATTCTCTACCACCAATATCTCCACAGATCAGAACGAACTGGCCATGGAAATTATGGATAAAGTGGCACTCAAGCATGGTCTAGTTTGTTTGTTGCATGAAAAACCGTTTGACGGTGTAAATGGTTCTGGTAAGCACAACAACTGGTCGATTGGCACCAATGATGGACAGAATTTGCTCGATCCGGGTTCTACACCGATGGAAAATATGCAGTTCCTCACCTTCCTGTGTGCCGTAATCAAAGGCATTGATGAGTACGCAGATCTACTGCGAATCAGTGCGGCTTCTGCTGGCAATGACCACCGTCTGGGTGCCAATGAAGCACCACCCGCCATCATCTCTATCTTTATGGGTGAAGAACTACAGGGTGTGCTGGACGCACTGGAAGCAGGTACTTCCTATAAGAGCGAATCCAAAGTATTTGAAATCGGCGTAGACGCACTCCCGGATTTCCCGAAAGATTCTACCGACCGCAACCGCACTTCTCCGTTCGCCTTCACCGGTAATCGTTTCGAGTTCCGTATGGTTGGTTCTTCCGACAACATCGGCTGTCCGAACTTCCAACTGAACACCATCGTAGCGGGCGAGTTGTGCGAAATCGCTGACAAGATGGAAGATGTTCCAGCTGAGAAGTTTGATGAAGAACTCAAAAAGCTGCTCGTTTCCATCATCAAAGAACACAAGCGAGTTATCTTTAACGGCAACGGCTATTCACAAGAGTGGGTAGAAGAAGCTGAAAGACGCGGTCTGCCGAACTATAAGTCTACGGTAGATTGTGTACCGCATTATTCAGATGAAAAGAATGTAGCATTGTTCGAAAAGTTCGGTGTCCTGTCTAAGGCAGAAATCGATGCACGTGTAGAGATCCAGTTGGATAACTATGCAAAGACTATCAACATCGAAGCGCTTACCATGATCGACATGGCAAAGAAAAAATATATTCCGACCTGTATTGCATACGGAAAAGAACTGTGCGATACCATCAGCGCAAAAAAAGCGCTGGATATCTGCGCAAGCGTAGAAACAGATCTGGCGAAGAAGGTTTCTGATTTAACGAAGCAGGCATACGATGCGGTTTCCAAGCTGGAAGAAGTGACAGCAAAAGCTGCTGCCATTGAGACATCCGTAGAGGATATGGCTAAGTCCTATCGCTATGAAGTAATTCCGGTAATGGATGCGTTGCGTGCAGCGGTAGATGCGTTGGAAGTGATCACACCGTCTGAAAAGTGGCCTGTACCGGCTTACAGTGATATTATCTTCAATGTATAATGTCAATTTAATGAATGCCATCTGAGAATGGTTTTACCTCCAATCTCATACCAAACAGCCTGGGTTTTCTACCAAGAAAGTCCGGGCTGTTCTTTTGTGTCGAAAATTCACTTGACAAATATGAAAAAACATGCTATACTACCTTCATACCGTTGCATGTAAAATACAACGGATAACACATATGAAGGAAGTGTTGCTGCCATGAAACGAAACAACCTGCACATGAAACAATGGATCACAGTCTTAATATGGATCTGTCTATCGTTTGTCAGTCTGTGTGGACTGTGGCAGGGTATCTGTATATACCAAGCCTACGCCATCGAACCACTGACAGATGCGGCACTGGCCGCATTGGATTTGTCAGAGGCAGAACACCTTATGATCGTTGCACACCCAGACGATGAAACCATCTGGGGTGGCGGGCATCTGGCGGAAAAAAACTATTTTGTTGTCTGTATTACCCATGGGAAAGATGTCACACGCCGCACAGAATTTCAAAAGGTTATGGAAAGTTCCGAAAATGTAGGGCTAATGCTCGCCTATCCGGACAAAATCGCTGGCCGCCGAGATGACTGGACACACATTTGTACCCAGCTTCAGACAGATTTGAAAAAAATTCTCACATGGAAAACCTGGAAAGATGTTGTAACGCACAACGCAGATGGAGAATATGGACACATCCACCACAAGCTGACTCACCAACTTGTGACACAGATTTATGATGCTGAAGCACTGCAAATGCCCCTACATGTCTTTGGCAAATATTACACAGCCGATGCCATTGTTCCTATGCAAAAACAACTTGTTCCGATTTCTGAAACGGCTTTGGCGAAAAAATCCGCACTTTTGCAACTATATCCCTCGCAAAAAAACACAATAGAACATCTATCTCATATGAATCCCTATGAAATGTGGCAAACTATACGAGGAGGTGTACCGGATCATGTGGATGCATAATCAAAAAACAACATGCGCACATTGTGCCTTGCTGACCATGCTCATGGGCGCTGTTATCGGTATCATCCTGCTGGTGTATCCAGACTGCGTGTATGGCGCACAAACCGATTGGAGCAATCAGCATTTTGCCATTCCGGAATATTTTCGAACCCGATTTTATGCCACTGGCAATCTATTTCCCAACATTGCCATGCATCTGGGTGGTGGACAGAATATGTTTCACTTCGCCTACTACGGCCTTTACAGCCCCGTTATATGGCCGGCCTATCTCTTTCCTGACGTTCCTATGGCAGTCTATATTCCCATTATGCATATACTGCTTACACTGCTTAGTACCTATCTTTGCTATTTCTGGATGAAACAATGGTTCCCTGCTTCCTATGCCTGCTTCCTCGCAGCCATGTATCTGACAGCAGCACCCATTATTTTCCATAGCCATCATCACATTATGTTCACCAGTTATTTCCCCTTTCTCTTTTGGGCATTGTTCTCTATTCCAAAGGCACTCCGAAACCACAGCAGTATTGCACTGATCCTTTCTTTGGTCTGTGTTTTATTGACCAACTTTTATTTCAGTGTTGGTGCTTTTCTAGCTGTTTTCCTATACGCCATCTTCTACATCTGTCATACACAGAACAAATATAGCGTATCTTCGATTCTTCGTACTATGGGGATACTGACTTTTCACTTTCTATGCAGTCTTTTGATTGCCGGTTTTTTCCTGTTACCCACCATTTTCACCTTACTGCATGGACGTGATCCTTCGCAGCGCACATCTCTTCTGGAAATTCTTCTTCCGGGACTGCACACCGAATATTTCACCTATTCTCCCTTTTCCATGGGGCTTCATTCTATTTGCATTCTTGCCCTACTGGGTCTTATCCAGATCCGCAAAAACTCATATCGTTTTCTCGCCATTTCGTTTATAATACTTATGCTGTTTCCTCTCTTTCTCTATGGCATGAACGGCACGATGTATCTGGATGCCAAAGCATTCATCCCACTGCTGCCTATCATGCTGCTGGTGTGCGGATTCTTTTTTCAAGAACTTTCCCACGGCCATATTCCCCACAAACGGACGCTTTGGCTTTTTTGCACAGGAATCGCCATTCATATTCTGTGGTTTCAGAGCACCCTTTATGAACATATTGCTTTGATTTTGGATGGCGTCTTTATGAGCATTGTATTTTTATATTTCATCCGCAAAAAAGCGATGTCTATCCTTCTGGTATCCTCCCTATTGATGAGTATCACTATCTGCCTTGTTGTAAATCTGGGAGATAACTATATGAAACAAGCCGATTTGGAAAACATATATGACAAAAACATCAGTGAAATTGCCGACACACTGGCACAGACGGACAATACTTTTTACCGCATTTCCAACGAGGCCCATGCAGGCAATACTGTCAACTGTGTCTGGGGTCCTTCCTATTATCGCAGTTCCGTATATTCCTCCATTCACAATCGATTCTTATCGGACTTTTTCTTTACGCAGACGCAGAGCGAAAATAGCATCCGCAACAAAACCATGCTGGTGCAGTCAAAAAATCCGATTTTCGGAATGCTGATGGGCGAAAAATATATACTGTCCCAAAAGGAACTCCATCGCTATGGTCTGACACTGCGCATGAAACACGGCTCATATTATGTATACGAAAACACGCTAGCATTCCCCATTGGCTATGCTACACCATATGTTATGACACAGGCACAATATCAGGACTTGGAAAAACCATCGCAGTTGGAAGCCATATTACATAATGCAATTGTCCCAGCGAATGATATGCCCAGCACAAAGACATACACTACACAATTTCCTGGGGATCTTAAGCCTGTAAAGTTATCTTATACTGCTACACCTGTATCATCGACCCAGGTGACAAAGATTGCAGACGGCTATTACATTCACAGTTCAGAGGCATTTTCCGTTACTGTTACCTTGCATCAGCCAATTGAAAATGAAATGCTTTTGCTGCAATTCCGTGTGAACAATCAGCTGGGAGACGGCTCTACCACAGATGATGTTTCAATTACCATCAATGGCATTCGCAACCGTCTGACCGACCCCGACTGGAAATATCAGAATCACAACAACACCTTCCACTATCATTTTTCTGACGGAACACCCATTCAGACACTGGAAATACATTTTTCTGCCGGGGATTACATTCTCGCTGAAAGCAAAGCCTATACGCTACCCTATACAGAACTAAAAAGTGCAAGCAGCCATCTCGATCCATGGAGACTGCAAAACGACACACTGGGTGATGATACCATGGAGGGGGATATCACTGTGCGGACAGACGGCTGGTTTGTACTGTCTGTTCCCTATGATGAAGGCTTTGAAATCACCGTAGACGATCGGAAAACTGACTATATCCAAACCAACATTGACTGTATTGGCTTTCCCATTTCCAAAGGAAATCACCACATACGCATCACATATGCTGCCCCAGGCTTTGCCCTAGGCAAAAAGATTTCTGTGCTGGGCATCGGGCTTATGCTGCTATGGCATATCGGCAGTTTCTGGTATAGACAGAAATTATCGCATACACCCTTAACCAAATCTGAAAAATGCAGTATAATGAAAGTACAATCAGAAAAGGATTTCCATACCATCCATATATAGAAGCGTTATAGTCATAAAGCTTAAGGCGACACCGCACAGAGATTGTGCAGCGTCGCCTTTTGTTATAAATTGGATACTCGTTTTGAATTTGCAGTCTTTTATGGAAAACCATATGCCACCTTTTGAGGAACTGCACCTATAAATGTCAAGCAGACAACGCATTCAGCATGGTGGTGACAATGTCTGAGGTAGAAATTTCGCCGGACACACGATCCTCGATGACTACACAAAAAGCAATCGGCAGGTTGACATCATCTACAAATCCAACCAGCAGCGAATTTTCAGAAGCACCATTGTTCACCTGTGCAGTGCCGCTTTTGACACCAACAGGGTAGCCAATCGCTCCATAACGCTCCTCACCATTCTGCCGCATAATCTGCTTTACCTGCTCTGCTACTTCTGCGGAAAAAATATTATCACCATAGGACGTTTCTGCCGTATAGGTTGTCTGACCCGTGACGTTTGTCGTGTGGTCGATCAGATAAGGGGCTGTCACACGCCCTGTTCCTGTTGCAATAGCACTCTCCCACAACATCATCTGGCAAGGACTTGCCAATGCCTCACTCTGTCCCATACAACTCCACATGGTGTCAAAATCATTCGTATCTGTCAGCTTTGTCGATGCACTAAACGCCGTAATGCCATCAAATGCAATCTGGGTCTCTTCGGCCGAATTGACTGCAATACCCATTCTGGAATAAGTGTCAATGATATTGTCTAGCGGCATATCTTGCACCAGTTGCGCAAAGAAAGGATTGCAGCTATTCTCAAATGCCTGCACAATATTTTGTGTGCCGTGTCCACCCAAGTCATGGCATCGAATCTGTTGGCTATATTTCGTGGTATAGGTACCGCTGCAAGTATAGGACATCCCCATCAGGTTGTCATAACCAAATGTTTCAAGTGCTGCTACGGTTGTAGCAATTTTTTGTGTGGATCCGGGTACGGTTTCATAAAATGCCTTGCAAATCAAGCTGCCCTCTGGCAGTTCTTCAATATTGCTGTAGTTGTCCAAAATATTGACGCTAGGCTTGCTGATACAAATCAAAATTTCACCTGTCATATAGTTATAGGCGATGGCAGTACCATCCTTATTGCCAAATGCTTGATAGACCGCCTGATTGGCGGCATGATCTAGGGTGGAATAGATAGCTGTCTCTCCGTGGGACGTAGCACCGAAAATCAGGCTATAATTTTGCAGAGATTCTATATTTTCAGAAACCAGCGTGTTTGTCATTTGACCACTGTCATCGCCAATTACATTTCCCACATCTAGGAAATATGTCTCACCATATGTCTCCGCTGTTGCATCTGGATCAAACAGTACTTGATTTTCCCGATCGTAGACTTTTCCCAGTGTCACGTTGTTTGAGTAGGACATATAGAATGAGGACTCCAACACAATCTTCAACACCAAAACGCCCATACCCAGGAAAAATAATACTAGAATCAGAATCGTAAGCCGTTCGCCCCGACGAATACTGTGAATGCTT
>CASDUD010000115.1 GCA_949283725.1 uncultured Ruminococcus sp. | reverse complement strand
TATCACAGCTTATGTCGCAATTGATACAAGAGTCGTTTCAGCGCTTTCATGGCTCAATGACTGGCAAAATTCCGGCGTAACAATTACGACTTCGAATGATGTAACGCTCATGCTTTATAAGAAGGATGTTGCAAAGGACGACACAGTCACTTTGGGAACAAACAGTGGTAACGGCAATTCTGTAAACTATATTGTTCTTGCTGTTCCGAAAGAAGAGGTCATCAAAGGGGATGTGAATCTGGATGGTAAGATTAACATATTTGATTTAGCACTTGCAAAACGAGGGTTCTTAAATCATGGCTTTACAAATGCGCTAACTTTTGATGCAGCAGATGTCAATGAGAATGGTGAAATTGATATAGATGATTTGAAACAAATGCAAGATTATCTTGTTTCCAGAATTATGAGTTTTACTAAGGAGGCATAATATGCGTATAAAAATGAAAAAGAAGATTCAATCAATGCTGTCGATTTTCATAGCTGGAATGGTTATGATTTCGTTAATGCCGACATTTTCACAGGCTGAGGTTTCAGCAGCCGAAACCTGTGTAATTGACACTTCGATGGAATATCAAACAATCAAAGGCTTTGGAGGAATGAACCACCCTGAATGGATCGGCGATCTTACCGACAGTCAGCGTCAGACTGCTTTCGGAAACGATGAAAACGAGCTAGGGCTTTCTGTTGTCCGGATCTATATCAATGATGATCCAAATCAGTGGTATAGAGCGGTTCCTACGGCAAAGGCAGTTGCCGAAAAAGGTGGTATTGTCTTTGCAACGCCATGGAATCCCCCGGCAGAACTGTGTGAAACCTTTACTCGCACCTATACGCAGTGGTGGGACGGTGCAATTATACAGCAAGAGAATCAAAAACGTCTGCGTCATGATAAATATGCAGAATATGCACAGCACCTCAATGATTTTTATCATTACATGAAGGGCAACGGCGTTGAACTTTATGCGATTTCCATTCAGAATGAACCGGATTATGGCGCAGAATGGACATGGATGACAGAGGAAGAATGCGTGGATTTCCTTGAAAATTATGCGGAAAAAATTGACTGCCCCGTTATGTCTCCGGAGAGCTTTTCTTACAATAAAAGTTATTATAATGCAATTTTAAACAGCAGCAAAGCGTATGCAAACACGGATATTTTTGGAACGCATCTGTATGGAACAAGCCGTGAAAACATGGATTTTCCAGCGCTCGAAAGCTGTGGGAAAGAAATTTTTATGACTGAGGTTTACACAGACAGCAAAAACGATGCAGATTTATGGCCGATGGCATTGGATGTTTCTGAAAATATCCACAACGCACTTGTTGTTGGTAACATGAATGCTTATGTCTGGTGGTATATCCGCAGAAGCTATGGACCGATAAAAGAGGATGGCACGATCAGTAAGCGTGGATATTGTATGGCACAGTATGCAAAATTTGTACGCCCGGGTGCTGTGCGAATTGAAGCGACTGAGCAGCCAACGAGCGATGTTTATATTTCTGCATATAAGAACAATGAAAATCAAGTCACAATTGTTGCTATCAACAAAGGCAGTGAGGGCTATGCACAGAATTTTACAGTCAGCGGACAGATGATCGGTAATGTTAATCGTTACAGAACATCTGCAAATGAGAATCTTTCTTGTACGACAAATTTGGAGGCAAGCGAAAACAACTTCTGGGCGCAGCTTCCGGCTGAGAGCGTTTCCACCTTTGTGGTAACGTTATCCGAAGCACCAGAAGAACCTGATGAAAACGGATATTATTTTCATGATATGTTTGAAACGCCTGACTTTGATTGGACCACAAGAGGTGCCGGCAAAGTGGGACTGAGTGGAAGAACACCCTATATGGGGGAAAATGCACTGCTGATTTCAGAGAGGACGGCCGTGTGGAATGGTGTGGAAAAGTCTTTGCCGATTGCTTCATTCCGCCCGGGAGAAACATATTGCTTTCGCGTTGTGGTAAAATTTCTTGAGGGCAAATGTACAGAACGGATGTTGCTCACCTTACAATATGTTGATGAAAGCGGGCAGATACGATATGCAAATATTGATACAAAAACCGCTGTCAGAGGTGAATATGTCCAGTTGATAAATCGAAATTTTGCGATCCCCACAGGTGCATCAGATGTAAAGCTTGTGGTTGAAACATCGAGTCAGACGATGAATTTCTATATGGATGAGGCAGTCGGCGCAGTGGCTGGAACTGTGATCGACGGCCCATCGGAGATCCCATTTCTACTTGGTGATCTGAATGCGGATTATAGGATCGATGCAATGGATCTTGCACTGGCGAGACAGGGTACACAGAATGGCTTTGCGACGAATCTTGCCAGCGTAACAGCTGATGTCAATCAAGATGGAATGTCTGATGTAGAGGATCTTGTTCAGATACAGAACTTTATCCTCGCAAAAATTGATAGTTTCACAGATGCGAAGCCATCTGAAACGACTATAACGCCGGAGGTGTATATGAATCAAGCAGGCGAAAAAATTCTTGAAAGCGAACCAGCCAATGCTACAGAAGAAAAACCTGAGGTGTTATACGGAACATACGAGAAAGTTACATTTTATTCAGACGTATGTAATCGAGAGAAGCGCATGAATGTTCTTCTTCCGGCAGGATATACAACGGATAAAACATATCCGGTTATGTATGTTTTGCATGGCTATTGGGGAAATGAAGATGCGCTCCTTGATGCAGGTGATGCTTCTCTTCGGCTTCGGCAGATTATCGGGAATGCAATAGCCACAGGTGAAGCAGAGGAAATGATCGTGGTTTTCCCCGATATATATGCAAGTGATATTCAGGACAAATGCGATGGCCTTAATGCCAAAAATAATGCGGCTTACGATAATTTTATCAATGTGCTAATTCAGGAAATTATGCCATATATGGAGCAAAATTACGCCATAAAAACGGGTAGAGATAATACAGCCATTACAGGTTTTTCGATGGGTGGAAGAGAATCATTGTATATTGGCTTTAGCTGTCCTGATTTGTTCGGATATGTGGGCGCTATGTGTCCTGCCCCAGGATTGACCACGGATTTGATTGCTGAAAACGACCTGAAATTTGACAGTATTTCACCCTATCTTCTTATGATAAGCGCAGGTTCAAATGATCAAGTTGTTTGGTCAACACCAGCGGGGTACCATGATACATTAAACAAGAATGGCGTTACGCACATATGGCATTCTGTCACAGGTGGTGATCATGGCGGTTATACCATTCGTCCTCACATATACAATTTTGTGAGAGCCGTTTTTCAGGCAGCAAAGTGAATCAGTGCTTCCTTAGCTTTTTCTACATTTATGGTTTATGCTGCTAACTTGTGTGTTGAAGTTACTCTCCTCCAGCACACTGAGCCGTAGGCAGAATTGATTCGGTGGTTCCCTAGAGTGTACGACTTTTCGGCAAAATTTCCCGTCTGCTTTGTAAAAAATCCTTGCCAGGTGACAGCCTGCCTACAGATTTTTGCCTTGTATACGGGAGATTTTGCTAGAAAATCCGCACATCTATTTTATGGGAACACGTTCTAGTTTTTTGTGGACAGCTGTTGTGATCCACAAAAGCCAGAGACTATATACAAAAACGGCATGAAACAAGGGATCTCTCCTTTGTTTCATGCCGTTTGGGTTCTTATATCGTTTGATTGCTTGAAAAATTGTGTCTTTATGGCAACTATTTCCTTAAAACTTTTCTCCACAGCTGCCGCAGAATTGGCTGTCCGGCTCGCTCGGTGCGCCGCAGTGCGGGCAGTACTTCATCGGCGCGTGGGGCGGGGTTTCCGTACCAGTGGATGTTTCTTCTGAAATAGCAGCGGACGAAACTTCTTCCACGGTTGACTGCGGGGCGGTCGGCGTTTCTGCCGCATAGGGCGCAGCCGATTCGAGTGGTTCACTCGGTGCAGCTGGTGCGTTTTCTTCCGCCATCGGCGCCCCCACGGTGGCATATTGAAATTCCGGTTCAGATGCCTCTGGCTGCGGGGCTTCCGCCGGCATTTCATGTGCGAGGGACAGCTGCTGTGCCTTTTTCGCCGCCGATTTTCTGCCTGCCCGGCGCACCAGTCCGCCCGTCAGGGCGAAGAGCAGTCCATAGGCCGTTGGGATCACACTAACGGCCAGCATCATACGTAACAGGACGTGCAGACCCAGCCGGAGGGGCTGCAACAGGGGGAAGAAACCGAATGTATCAAATAACAGGGCAAAGATACCGCCGCCCAGCAGGACAATGGCACCGGGCAGCAAGGCAGCGATGCCATAGCCCGTCAGCATACTGCCTTTGCGCCAATGTCCGCGAATGGCGCAGGTGAGCCAGAGTAGGAAGAGGGCAAAGGTGGCGGCGCCAAAGGTGATAACACCGGCGAGCGAACTGCCAAAACGCAGCAGCATCTTGCCCGCACCGTACCCCATCACCTGTTCCAGCACTTGGTTCCCTCTGTCAAAGTCTGCCTGAAATGCCTGGGTGACGGTACCTCGGTCGTGTTGGGTAAAATAGATCCCTGTTTCCGTCTCCATATGACGGTTTATATCGTTTTGCAGAAAGCCTACCAGCCGTTCGGTGCTGAAAGTCGGACAGGTCTGGCTTTCGTTCGATAGATAGGCGGTAAACGTCTCGAGGAATTCCCCAACCAGCGCATTCGTTTCAGGCTGTTCCAGTAATACCTGCACATATTCTGCAGTGAGCGTGCCTGTCTGCCAGAAATAGTGGTCGTAGAGGAACTGGTGCAGCGGCACATGGCGCCCATCTTCTGCCACCAGCACTTGTGAGAGATCTACTTGCTCCATCGCGTTTGGCAGTCGGTTTTGGGAGACAGTGCTGT
>CASDUD010000114.1 GCA_949283725.1 uncultured Ruminococcus sp. | reverse complement strand
CTTTATTTTTGTTGGACCGACAGGTGTCGGAAAAACTGAGCTGGTAAAGGTGCTTGCAGACGAACTGTTTGACGGGAACGACCCACTGATCCGTTTGGATATGACGGAGTTCATGGAAAAACACTCGGTGGCTCGGATGATCGGCTCACCGCCTGGCTACGTGGGATATGATGAGGCAGGCCAGTTGACGGAGAAAGTGCGTCGCCGCCCTTACTCGGTGATTCTGTTCGATGAGATTGAGAAGGCACATCCGGATGTGATGAATATTCTGATGCAGATTTTGGATGAGGGAAAAATTGACGATGCACAGGGCAGAACGGTGAGCTTTGAGAATACTGTCATCTGTATGACATCCAATGCTGGTTCGACGGATAAGAGTATCGGTGTAGGGTTCAACCGCACCAATACTGAAATTTCCAAGGAAAAGGCAATGAAGGGCCTACGGGAATTTCTGCGACCGGAGTTTATCAGTCGAATTGATGAGATCGTAGTTTTCCGCAATTTGGAGAAACCAGATTTCCAGAAGATTGCAGCTCTGATGCTCAACGAGATGAAGGAGCCGCTGCTCGAAAAGAATATTGCGCTGGATTACGACGAAGCAGCTCTAGCAGCTATTGCAGAAAAGTCTTTTGGCAAGCCGTATGGAGCCCGAGATATTCGGCGTGTAATTCGTCAAGAAGTAGAGGATCCAATTGCCTCACTAATTATCGAACATAACACAGATATTCACAAGCTGGTCGTATCTGCACAGAATGATCAGATTCAGGTAACATATGTATAAAAACCTGTCTTCGCAAGATGCCACGGCGATTTTTTGGCATCTTTGCTCTATGACTTTGCACGAAATTTTTGCAATATATATATTGTATTGCTGCGACTTTCATGTTTTGCCATGGCAAAAATCTGCCGGGAAACGGGCGCGTGTTCCTTGTGAAAACAGGTTCTAAGTCAAAACAAGTTTCCTGTATATTGGAGAACACTTTTCAAAAAGAGTGTGCCTGTGTGCCGCTCTGTTTTGTTTATTCCGGGATAATGGACGGTTTTTGGGATATACTACCTTTGCTAGCACAGCGGGCATATATAGAACATTGGCTGTGTTTGGTGCAATTATGCAAAAGGAAGGTATTCAAAATGAAACAGAAACCGAAATTTTATATCAGCGAAGATCGAAAAAGCGTTGTTGGACTGCTTTGTGGGGATTCGCAGCTTTCTGGCTTTCATGAATTGGGCGAGACAGAACGGGAAGGTGTTGAAGAAAAGCATCTGCCTATTGTAACTAGCCGGGACGGTACTTTGGAGATTGTCGTGGGTTCGGTAATGCATCCAATGACATCGGAACACGCCATTGATTGGATATGGGTACAGACAAATCGAGGCAGCCATTTGGTGCGGCTGGCAGGGTATAGCACCCCCAGTGTGCAAGTTGCGCTGCTGCCGGACGAAAGTCCTTGTTGTGTTTTTGCTTACTGCAACCAGCATGGGCTTTGGAAGGTCAAGCTGTAACATAGGGCAGAGGAAGTGCTGCATAAACAGACGAAAAGGAGCGTACCGTAGATGGTGCGCTCCTCTTGTTGTATATTCAGTTTTTGGACGTTTATGCAGCAAGTACGCTGTCCATGCCGCTGATGGTAAAGGTAATGCTGAAGCTGTTTGTAGGCATTGTATAATCGAGTTCAGTCAAGTCGGTGTTGTAGATGTTGATGAGTTCGATGTAAGTATTGCCCTGGTCATCCGCGATTACTAGCGGATTGGTGATTGGAATTTCTTGATCATCGCAAGTTACCACGACATCTGTCACTTCGATAGAATTGCTGAAAGCAAAGTCGGTGCTGACAAAGAGCATGTTGAGTTTGCTGCTGTCAGCGGAAAAATCGTATCCGTCAACCGATACAGTATAGGTGCCATCTTCTGTAATGATGGCATCTGTGAAGGTTGCGCCGGTATCGATGATCTCATCATTCTCGCCCCATTTGATGAGTGTGTTGAAGTATTCCGAATCTATACCATATTGCGTATCACTGCACGCATTGCGGAAGGTATAGACTTCTGTCTGAATGCCAATATAGGCGTGTGCCTCTGTTGTTTTTTCGGTGGTGGAATCGATGGTCAGGTCAATGGCTGCCTGGGGATTTTTGTCCTTTACAGCGGAGATAATGGTGCTGATGATTTCCGGCTGCGTCTGTTCATAGGTGTTTCGATCAAACAAACCGAAGCCATAGACTCCGTTATACCCATTATCCCAGTATACTGGAATCATGCCCATCGAAGCGGCCTTTCCAGCTACATAGCCATTGAAGTAGGCACGGTTCGCTGTAATTTGCCCTTCAAATCCGGCATAGGCACTGGACTTGTCAATGCAACCATATTCGCCGATAACAACCGGGATGTCGTTTTGTACATAGGCATCGTACAATTGCTGGAACAGGTCATCCAGATAGCTTTGGTCACCCCATCTAGCGATATTCATTTGGGGGAAACCGTGTGTGTCAATCATTTTTTCGCCATAGTCACCCCAGAGAATGGTTTTGAGATCCTCTACGCCGCAATAGTCCCACGGGTCGTAGTAGTGTACCGAGAGCATCATACGATTTTCGCCCGCCGTACAGTTTTCATCGGTCGGCATTTCAAAGCCATAGTCTCCGACTGTATAGGCAATGTTGGTGTTCCAGCCGGGCATCAGTAGCCAGCGGTGGGTGTTTTTTTCACCGGTTGCCCGTACTGTGTCTACGAAAATTTGATTGTACTTGTTTAGGTTGGCGTAATACTCCGGGTTGGGGTCACCATCATAAGTACCGTCGAGTTCTTCATTCATGGATTCAAAAATTAGATGCTCATCATAATCAGCAAATCGCTCTGCCACCTGTTTCCAGACAGCAGCATATTTTTCGCAGATATAGTCCTGATCCTCACCATTGACTAAGAACCAGCCGCCCTCAACAGTGTTATAGCCGTCACCGTGCATATTGATAATGACATACAATCCTTCGTTGTAGCAGTACTGTACAACTTCTTCTACCCGGTCAAGCCAAGCGGTATCCACAGCATACCCGTTTTCATCGTCAATTCTGTCCAGATAGGATACCGGAACACGGATGGTCTGGAATCCGGCATCTGCTACGGCGGAAATCAGTTCCTGTGTAATTTCAGGATTACCCCATGCTGTTTCATTCACTTTCCCGCCGGCGTTTGCTTCCAACTGGTTGCCGACATTCCAGCCAGCCCCCATCGCCTCAGCGATCTCATCCACTCCGATGGTAAAATCACTGTCATAAGGGAGTGCCTCAGAAGTATCTCCGTCTGTGCTGCTGTCTGTCTGGGATGAATCGTTCACACCGCTGCATCCAGCCAGCCCAACTGCCATCAGTGCCGCCAGAAATCCGGCGGTGAGTTTTTTGTGTAACGCCATAAATTGAACCTCCATTGTTGCGTAAATACTCTATTATTATACCATACTTTCATAAACTGTCAAGATAATTTCTAAAAAATCTGGCAATACTGCCGAATATGTCTTGTGTGCCCCTGCCTGTGGCAGGGGATATGCATTTTGTACGCTTTTTGTATATGCATTGCTTGCAAAGCGGCAGAAAGTGTGGTACAATGAGAACGTGTTCTGTAATCCTTCAGTGGTACAGAAATTGACTTTTTAGATAATAGATCAAAGAAAGCGGGGAAGAACTTATTTATGAGAAATACATATCACATATGGATGGGTTTGGGGATTATCGGGCTTGCCGTGGGACTCTGGCAGATGTCCGCCAGCGCCCAGACACCGGATATTATAGAAGCGCCTTCGGTGCCGCTTGTAGCAACGGCAGTGACAACGACCAACCAGTCAGATGATGGCTCCAACACGCCATCTGTACCAGGTACTTGGGAAAATCCTGCCTATGGTATTTGGTACTACTATGGGCATGATGGTATGCCTGTAACAGGCGTTTCGACGATTGACGGAGAAACCTATCGATTTGCGCCGGACGGGACGCTTTGCACAGGTTGGCAAACAGTGGACGGCGTGCGGAAATATTATGACATCGAAACCGGACATGTGCGTACGGGCTGGATCTACTATAAAGGCGCCTACTACTACGCCGGGATAGATGGCGAAAAATATACGGGTATGCAGAAGGGACTAGAAACGATCCAGGGAGAAAGTACCGACGCAGACACGGTGTTTTGCTTAGATACATACGGTGCGCTGCGGCTGGGTTTCCAGGTGGATGAACTGGGGCGGCGTTACTATGTGACCCCAGCAGGTACTATGGCAGTTGGGGAACAGCAGGTGGATGGTATCTGGTATCGATTTGGCAGCGATGGCGTGCAGGAGACAGGCTGGGTCGCTTTTGACGACACAGTATATTATTTTTCCAAGGAGACGGGTGAGCCGATAACAGGCGTGTTCCAGACCTCTGATGGCATTTACTATGTGACGGCAGAGGGAGGCAGACAAACAGGCTGGCAGACGGTGGAGGGTGTGACATATTATTTTGATCCGTTGTCTGGTATCGCATACACCGGCTTGCAGCAGGTGGAAAATACCCTGTATTATTTCAGTAGCAGTGGTGCCATGCTAAAAGAGCAGACGGTAACAGTCGATGGCGTAGAATATACGATAGATGCGGATGGTGTGGCGCATAGTGTCTACACGCCCTATACGGGCACCGCCCAGGCTACCGTGGAGCAGATGCAGGCATACTTGCTTTCTGTCAACCCAAAGGTTCCTCAGCAGGTGCTGGATATGATTCCGTACTATTTGGAAGAGGGCGCTATTGAGGGCATAAGGGGCGATATCGCTTTTGCTCAGTCCTGTTTGGAGACAGGTAATTTTACTTATGTCGGCTCCGCTGTGACATTGGAGCAGAACAATTTTTGCGGCATGGGTGTGACTGTCAACGGGGAGAAAGGTTGTTCCTTTGATACGCCTCAGATGGGGATCCGGGCGCAGATACAGCATCTGAAAGCCTATGCCAATACCGAGCCACTGGTGCAGACGTGCGTAGATCCGCGATTTGCCTATGTCCAGCGGGGATGTGCTCCCTGGCTCGAATGGCTGAGCATTCCCCAGAATCCGCAGAAACGTGGGTGGGCAGCTGACCCAGAATATGGTGAAAAAATTGTGCGCGTGCTTAGGCGTATATTACAAATGTAAATAAATTGTAAATAATTCGAAATGTCGCTTGACGATTTTAGCAATCGTGCTATAATGGTGTTAGCACTTAAACTTGATGAGTGCTAAAGCACTGATTGAGTAACAAAGAGGAAAGGAGCTGCATCGGTAACGATGCAGAGAAAAAGAGATATGGAACAGAAACAATTTCAAGCGGAATCGAAGCGACTGCTAGATATGATGATTCACTCCATCTATACTCACAAGGAGATTTTTCTGCGGGAGTTGATTTCCAACGCCAGTGATGCCATTGACAAACTGTATTTTCGCTCACTGACGGATGACAGTGTCGGTATGAATAAATCCGACTTCCAGATCCGTCTGGCGATTGATAAGGAGGCTCGAACGCTGACGATTTCGGACAACGGTGTGGGTATGACAAAAGAAGAGCTGGAAGAACATCTGGGTACGATTGCTAACAGCGGTTCGCTTCAGTTTAAGAAAGAGAACAGCCTGTCGGAGGATAACCAGATCATTGGCCAGTTCGGTGTGGGTTTCTATTCTGCCTTTATGGTGGCAAAGCGTGTGACAGTAAAGTCGCTGGCATTCGGTGAGACCCAGGGGTATGTATGGCAGTCTGAAGGGGCCGATGGCTATACGATCGATACCTGTGACAAGGATACGGTGGGGACAGAGATTATTCTGGAACTGCTGGATGATGTGACGGGCGATGATGATGGAAATGGTGCAGAAAATTACAGCGAATTCTTGGATCAGTATCGTATTCAGAGCCTTGTAAAAAGATATAGTGATTATATCCGATTCCCCATTGTGATGGATATGACCAAGAGTCGGAAGAAGGAAGATTCTGATGAGTATGAGGACTATGTAGAAACGGTTACACTGAACAGCATGGTACCGCTTTGGCATAAAAACAAGAATGAGATTAGTGAAGAGGAGTACAACAGTTTTTATAAAGATAAGTGCGGTGACTATACCGACCCGTTGTGCCATATGCACGTGCGAAACGAGGGAACGATTACGTATGATGCCTTATTATATGTACCCTCCCATGCGCCGTTTAACTATTACAGCAAGGATTATGAAAAGGGATTGCAGCTTTATGCCAACGGCGTATTGATTATGGATCGCTGTGAGGATTTGCTGCCAGATTATTTCAGCTTTGTAAAAGGTCTGGTGGACTCGGAGGATTTGTCGTTGAATATCTCCCGTGAAATGCTTCAGCATGATGCGCAGCTGCGACTAATTGCTCGTAGCATTGAACGCACCATCAAGAACGAGTTGAAACGGATGATGCAGAACGATCGGGAAAAGTACGAGCAGTTTTACCGTGCGTTCGGCTTACAGTTGAAATATGGCATTTATCAAGATTATGGTATGCATAAGGAATTACTGCAAGATTTGCTGTTGTTCCCATCATCTCATGAAAGTGGGAAGTTGACGTCTTTGCAGGAATACATCGATAGGATGCCAGAAGGACAGGAACAGATTTACTATGCCACTGGCGAAAGCATTGCTCGAATCGAACTGTTGCCGCAGACCGAACAGGTGAAGGATAAGGGCTATGAAATTCTGTA
>CASDUD010000113.1 GCA_949283725.1 uncultured Ruminococcus sp. | reverse complement strand
GGATAAAACACATCTACTTTTTCTTTTCACTGTTCTCATTATATCATATTTACGAAAAAAATGCAAGGTGTACCCAAAATACAACGCTTTTCTGCATCACATGGATAATTTTTTTAAATAATCATTGCTTACAATCTACCCATTCATTTTCCATTCACTTTACAGATTGTTTTTGATCACATTTCGGGCAATAGTCTATGACTGTTCGAAAAGTCCATACACTCGTAAAAATACCCATAAACCGCTGTCCGCGTCATCGTAAATCCTTGCCAGGCGAAAGCCTGCCTGCGGAGTTTCTCCTAGCATCCAGCAATCATTGGGCATTTTCCTAACATAGCCATTTTTCAAACAAGCTTTAACAAAAAGCGCATTCCATAGAAAAACGATTTTTTCCTGGAATACGCTTTGTATGCTTGATTTTAGGCTATCGGTTATCCACCGACTCCGGATATAGGTCATGGTGCGTCAATCGCTCCCATGCCACCTGTTCCCACTTGGTGCCCGGTCGGCCATAGTTGCAGTATGGATCAATGGAGATTCCCCCTCGGGGCAGGAACTTTCCCCATACCTCAATATACGCTGGATCCATTAACTGGATCAGATCGTTCATAATGATATTGACACAGTCCTCATGAAAATCACCATGATTTCGAAAGCTGAACAGATACAACTTCAACGATTTGCTTTCTACCATGCGCTCTCGTGGCACATAGGAGATATACAGGGTAGCAAAATCAGGCTGCCCTGTAATGGGACACAGGCTGGTAAATTCAGGGCAATTGAACTTCACAAAATAATCCCGTCCCGGATGCTTATTGGGAAATGTCTCCAACACCTGGGGCGCATAATCACTGGCATAAGCAGTGTGCTGATTGCCAAGCAGCGTAATATCTCCCGTTTCTTCCTTGGTTCTTCCCATCAAATTATTCACCCCCCAGCACAGGATCGGATACACCATTTGCAGCGAAAGCTGTCGCACGATCTCGACAAGTGCCACAAACGCCGCAGGGTGTTTCACCGCCCTCATAACAACTCCACGTCAGCGCATAAGGCACGCCCAGTTCCAGCCCTTTTCGGACAACTTCTGCCTTTGTCCACTGTACAAAGGGAGCCTCCAAGTGCAGCTGTTGTCCACTGCCAACATAAATCGCCGTATCCATCGCCTGATGAAAAGCACTGCTGCAATCGGGATACGCATTGCCTGCGGCATCGTCGCTGTGCGCCCCATAATAAATCACCTCACATCCGTGAGACAGGGCAATACTAGCTGCCGATGAAAGAAATAAACCGTTTCGGAACGGTACATAAGTAGAAACGGGGCTACCGCTGGTATGTCGCAGCTGCTCTGCATAAGTTTCTTTTGGAATTTCTTCCGTAGAACCCCTGAGCAACGAACAGTTGGAACCGGCAAAAATCTGTGCTAGATCCAGCTGTTCCCACAGCACGTGATAATAAGCGGCAATCTTTTCCGCCGCTTCTATCTCCTTTTGATGCTTCTGCCCATAATATATGGATAATGCCATAACTTCCTCTGCGCCGTACTGTGCCACCGCCATGCCGAGACAGGTGGTGCTGTCCACGCCGCCGCTGAATAAAACCAATGCTTTCATCTTATTCTCCTCCTGTTACAACAATGCCTGTAGCGATTGATCCTCTAAAAATTTTCCCAAAAACGTCTTGGTCGTAGTCTGTGCTGAAACATTCCGGATGCCTCGTGCCGTCATGCAGCTGTGCGACCCGGTAATCACCACCCCTACATCCGGTGTATCTGCCGCTTCCATCAGAATTTCGGCAATGTCCTGCCCCAGACGCTCCTGTAGCTGAAGCCGTTTCGCTGCCATGTCACAGATACGGGCAATCTTGCTCAGTCCAATTACTTTTCCGTGCGGCACGTACGCCACATGGACTTTCATATCATACATCAATGCCATATGGTGCTCACAGTAACTGAATACGCTGATATCCCTGACCACCACTGCCGTTTCTGATGCTCCAGATGTTGGGGAAGAAAACGTCTTGCCGAACATCTGGGCAATCTCATGGTTGGAATATTGAATACCTTCGAACACCTCCTGATACATCCGTGCCACACGTGCCGGTGTTTCCTGCAATCCTTCTCGATCCGGATCCTCACCAATCGCCTCTAATATGCCGCGAATATGTTGTTCGATTGCCTTGGTATCAATCACTTCTGTCATCCTCCTTACTTATACACCACGTTTCTGGGGATCCCAAATATACTTATGCAGCTGCAACTGCAGCCGTACCTGACTCAGTCGCATTTCCTTCAAAAACGCCACAATTTCCGCAGGCTCCATCTGTCCGAACACTGGACTGAAAAAAACGGTGCAGTTCAACGTCAGCGCATTTTGCCGCAGGATCTCGGCGGCACGCATCATATCAGATCGACTACCTACTACAAATTTCAAAGCATCCTGCGGCTGCAAAATGGCGAGGTTTTCCAGACGCATCGCCGACTCCATCCCGCTCCCCGGAAGCTTATAGTCCATTGTAAATATAGGGCGGAATGCTATTGCTGCAAAGGCATCCAATGGGACACTCCCATTTGTCTCAATTTCCACTCGATAACCCAGCGCCCCCAGTGCTGTGATCAGTTCATCAATATGGGGTTGCAAAAGTGGTTCCCCACCAGTCAGTGTCACACTCTGTACACCTGTACTTTGCACATAGGATGCCAATTCTTCCACAGATAGTGACTGCGTTGGCGTATCCAGCTGGTTCGCCCACTGGGTATCACAATAACTGCAACGCAAATTACACCCAGAAAAGCGCAAGAATACTGCCAGACCGCCAGCGTGCAGCCCTTCTCCATCAATGCTCACAAACTTTTCTGCCAAAGGAAATCGAACCATCACTCATACCTCATAACCGGCACAATTATCCGGTGTTTCATAGACCATCACCCTTTGTACAGGAAATCCATCTCCCTGCAACTTTTCATAAAAGCACCGAGCAAATTGCTCTGCCGTGGGTCGAAATGGTACCGCAATCAGACGAAATCCTTCTGCTAGTAGTGCCTCCACCGTTGCACGCTGTAGAGAGCCGTCCTCATAAATCAGTGCATGGTCATAACAATCCGCCAACTGGCGCACTGCCTGCTTCACATCACCAAAATCCAGAATCATATCCCGCTGTGTACCCTCTTTCTTTAAGGACTTTGAAGCAACCATAACTTCGATCGTCCAATGATGTCCATGCAGATTGGCACACTTTCCATGATAACCCGCCAGAAAATGCGCACTATCAAATGAAGCAGTTGTCTTCAGCTGGTACATTTTATTTCCTCCTGTTCTTCATCAGTCTATTTTTATGTACAAAAAATAAAGATGCAGTCGTCTTTTATCATACGACTGCATCCCATTCCATCGTAAAAACTGCATACTTCATGCAATTTTCTTTTCGTTTCGGATGCCCTAGTTTTGTTTATCGACAGGATGGTGCAAACGAACTGTCGTGGTGTCTGTTTCAAAGAAGCACCCTATAAAATGCATAACCCAGAGGCTTGCGATGTTGCCTTGAGAGAAGTGGCACTGCAACACCATTAGGTGTCCTTTATGTCATCTGCTTATAGAGTAGTATAGCACATCTGAATAACGTTGTCAAGTTTTTCGTTCCCCAGGGCAGGGCTTACGCATTTACTTTTGAGGAAAAACAGAAGTCGGGTCAAAAAGGATGTTGAAAAAAATGGCAGGTTTAAGAGCAGCCCGGAACATTAAACGCCTTTTGCTAATGCGTTTGTATTGAGTCTGAGAAATGAGATTAAAAGCGAGTTTTCGAAGGATATTGAGATTAAGAGGAGAATTGTCTTTTCTTGCCTTTGAAGCATCTTTATGAAAAATCATATCCAAGCACCAATGCTTTCTTACAAAATCTGCAAACACTTCAATATTTTTCAAAGATGCAATGAAATATCTCGTAAATTCGTAAATTTCGCCTTTTTTTGTAACTACAGATTTCTCCATAGCTACGCCGAGATTGAACAGGAATACGACGTGTCCCACAGTACTCTGACCAAATGGATCAAGCAATGTTCCGCAGCAAAGCTTGATGACGATACTCGCATAACTGCGGAGCAAATTAAGGCTTTGCAGAAGAGAAACGCTCAGCTTGAAGAGGAGAAGCTCATTCTAAAAAAGCCATTGTGATATTCATGCTACACTCATGCAAAGATTAAATGCAGTCCAGTCCATTTGCTACGCCATGAACATGCTGTTACAACACTTTGCCGGGTTCTCGACTTCAATCGAAGTACTTACTACAAATTCCGTAACCGAAAAGAGACCCGCAGAACTGTTAAAAACAGAAGTATCC
>CASDUD010000112.1 GCA_949283725.1 uncultured Ruminococcus sp. | reverse complement strand
AACTCTACCAACCCGACACGTTTCCAGCACCCGGTGGCAGGCACCTATAAGAAGGAGTGCGTAGAAAAGGGCAAGAAGTACTTCTCTGTAGCCTCCGGCGGTGGTACAGGACGTACTCTGCACCCGGATAACATGGCAGCTGGTCCGGCATCTTATGGTATGACCGACACAATGGGTCGTATGCACTCGGACGCTCAGTTCGCAGGATCCTCTTCTGTTCCGGCACACGTAGAGATGATGGGCTTGATCGGTATGGGCAACAACCCGATGGTTGGTGCAACTGTTGCTGTTGCTGTGTCGGTAGAAGAGGCAGCAAAAGCTGGCAAGTTCTAAGGTGACATTACGTATAAAGCCTCTCTAAGAGCGTATGAAGGACACTTGCTCATATAGTATTGGAACAACTGTATCGAACATCGAGTGTTAGCTATCATTTATATATGAGCGAGAAATAGAAAAAGTAGTAAAGCGACCGGACGTCATTGTCTCGGTCGCTTTTGCGTATTGTCCCTTTTAGCATCTGCATGCATATATTTTAATTCATAGTGAAGTAAAAGATGATGGTGTGTATTGTTATAGTCATAAAACTCAAAAATCAAAATGAATAACGTCATCTAGAGAATCAAATAAATGAATGACTTTTTGAATAACTGATTTCAAAATTGCCTAGACTTTTTCAATTGGATTCAACTTAGGTGAATATGGAGAAAGAAAAATCAAAGTGCGATAATGCTCTTTTGCCATTTGGATAACTGTGTTTTTTGATGAAATGAGGCGTTGTCCATGACAATCACCGCATCCTTAGGAAGGCGTAGCAAGAGATACCGTTCAAACCAATATTCAAACAGCTTGCTTTCCATAGTTCCGTTATATTGCATCGGAAAAAACAGCATTTTCCCAGTTTTACTACAACGATACTTGGAGAAAACCGCTAGTATTTCCGAAGAAAAAATTGCGTATATCGATGAAACAGGAATAAATATATACTTACATTGTCGTTTTAACGTTTTTCAGATTACTGTTAAGAGATGCCAAACGCTATTTAAAATATGCCTTGAATTATTCCAGATACAGTTTTATGAAATTTAAAAAATCTACCATACTGAGTTCACAATTATGATGTATACTATGTACCATTAGGAATCATGCGGATGTATGGATTCAATGAGAATACGGACAACGGCGTCCCGTACAGTATGTTAGCTGTACGAGACGCTTTTTTGCATCTCCGGAGGGCAAATGTCTCAAGCGGCAAACAATGCTTCCCAGTCAGAATCTTACGCATGGCAGATTCCTGTAAAAAATACATTATTGATTGAGTGGATATGGAGGACAAAATTATGGATTCTGGAAGTATTGCTTTTGTCATCATTTGCGCAGCGCTCGTATTCTTTATGACACCGGGATTGTCGTATTTTTACGGCGGTCTGGTGCGGCGGAAAAACGCTGTTAACACAATGTTCGCTTCGGTTGTAACAATTGGCATTGGTATTGTTATGTGGGTATTGTTCGGCTATTCCCTAGCGTTCGGTCCTGACCATGGTGGCGTGATTGGCGATTTCAGCTGGATCGGTCTTTCCGACGTATCAAAAACAGAACCTTATATGGATGGTCATGTGATTCCGAATCTGGTATTCTGCCTATTCCAGATGATGTTTGCTGTAATTACTCCGGCACTGATTACTGGTGCAGTGGCAGGCAGAATGCGTTTTAAGTCGCTGGTGATTTTCCTGGTATTCTGGAGCATCGTTGTTTACTATCCGATGGCACACATGGTATGGGCTGACGGTGGTTTCTTGGCGAAAATCGGTTCGGTTGACTTTGCTGGCGGTAACGTTGTACATATCAGTTCGGGTGTATCAGCACTGGTACTGTGTATGTTGCTTGGAAGACGATATGATTTGACAAGAGCCAACTATAAGATTCACAACATCCCGTTTGTAGCGATGGGTGCATTCATCCTGTTATTCGGTTGGTTTGGCTTTAACGCGGGTTCTGCACTGACAACAACAGAAGACTCAAACGGTCTGGCTGCACACGCATTTGTAACAACTGCTGTATCCGCAGCAGCAGCTATGCTGTCTTGGATGATTTGTGATGTCATCGCCAACAAGAAGCCGACATTTGTTGGCGCAAGCACAGGTCTGGTGGCCGGCCTGGTTGGTATCACACCGGGTGCAGGTTTTGTGCCAATTTGGGCAGCGTTGATCATTGGCTTGACAACTTCGCCCATTTGCTACTTTATGATCTCATTTGTAAAGAAGAAGCTGGGTTACGACGATGCACTGGATGCATTTGGCTGCCACGGTATCGGCGGTATCTGGGGTGGTATCTGTACCGGTTTGTTCTGTGAAGTATCAATCAACGACTTAGGGCAGGGAAATGGTCTGTTCTTTGGTGACACTAAACTGTTCTTGATGCAGCTGGCGAGCATCGGCATCACTATTGTAGTGTCTGTGGTTGGTACATTTATCTGTTATTTCCTGACAAAGCTCCTCAGCGGTGGTAGAATCCGTGTCACTGAACAGGAAGAGCGTGTGGGTCTGGATCGGACAGAGCATGGTGAAGCAGCATATCCGTCCTTTAACGGTTTGGACTAATTTACAGGAGGCGTGACGGAAAATGATTATCAAAGTAGAAGCAATTATTCGCGA
>CASDUD010000111.1 GCA_949283725.1 uncultured Ruminococcus sp. | reverse complement strand
ATCGTTTCCCATGTCAAAAAGACAACACCAGAGCCGGAAGCACCCAAAACGGCATCGGCACAGATGACGAAATCTACCGCTACACGTTCCGATAAAGTCCGGCAGATTCGAGAGGCAGTAGCATCCCATCGCAATGATGCCGCTGCATCTGCACCCAGCTCGCACAACATCCCGCCTCAGTCTCGTCGCAATGATGCTGGACAGACGCAGGCACAGGCTCCCCGCAGTGCCAAGCCATCTGCCGCTAACAGTGCCGCACGCAGTACAACCGGGCGCACAGGCACAGCAACCGCTCCCCGACCCAGCGCTGCACAAGCTGTTCCCACATTCGCTCATGGCGACGGGGCTGTTGTACAACGCCAGAAGAAGTATACTGCACGAGGATGGATCATTGCAGGGATTATCTTGCTTGCTGTTTTGGTTATTGCCTATCTCAGCGGAATTTTGCTTTATTACAACAAATTTCTGCCGAAAACCTATGTCAACCAGGTGAATATCGGTGGTATGACAGCAGAAGAAGCGACACAAGCGATACTGGACACCGCCAATGAAATGGGCGTGACCTTTATTCCGCGTGAGGGAGATCCGATCGTGTTCAAAGGTTCCTCCTTTGGCTGTCAGGTTTCCTTGGCAGAGGGCGCACTGGACGAAGCGGCATCCGAAAATCATGCCCTTTGGTTCACAAAGCTATTTTCCGCAAGCGAATATACGGCAAAGTATGAGGATACTTATTCGGAGGATGCACTGGCGAGTCTGATTGCCGCCTATGATTGGGGCAACGTGCCACCGACCGATGCGGAAGTAGTACAGAATGCAGACGGAACGTTCTCTATTCAGCCGGAAGATGACGGCAATATGGTGGATACCAAGGTGCTGTCCGACTATACCATCGCCCAGATGCGGGCGGGCAACAATACCATCACAATGGAAGACAGCGGCTGCTACCAAAAGGCAGCTGTCACGGCGGAAAGTCTGGAAGGACAGCTGGCTCTATACAACAAAATTGGAGCCATAGAGATGACCTATGACATGACCGACCGGGAAGAAATCCTCGACCCTGTGGGCACAGAAGTCCTCGACCATGAGACCATCATGGAATGGATCAGCGTAGAGGGAGACGAGATTGTCGTAGACCGGGATCAAGCAACCGCCTGGATTCAGGAGAATATTGCTGACAAGTACGATACACTGGTGACGGGATACACCCGCACCTTTGAATCCACGATGGACGGCACCATTGAATTGCCCATCGGCGTAGACGGTATCTACGGCTGGAAAACCAATGTGAGTGCCACAGTAGATAAACTGATTGAGCGTATCCAGAACGGCGAGTCCGCAACGGTAGAACCAGTGTACAAAGTAGAGGGATTTCGGATGAATTCCAACGCCGGCGTGACTTATACGGGCGATACTTACATCGAGATTGATATCTGCAATCAAAAGCTGTGGTACTATGTGAATGGGGAGCTCTATCTGGAATCCGATGTGGTCACGGGCACCCAGACCGACCCAACACGTGCTACCCCACCCGGAGCCTATAAAGTTTGGTCGAGAGAATCGCCACGGAAACTCGGCACATATGAAGTCCAGGGCTATGAGACATGGGTAACCTACTGGATGCCGGTAACCTATACGGGGATCGGATTGCATGACCTCAGCCGTAGTGCTTATGGCGGCGACATTTATATGTACAATGGCTCCCACGGCTGTATCAATCTACCGCTGGACATCGCCAAACAAATTTATGACAAAGTAACCATCAACACACCCGTGCTAATTATTCCATAATTATACGGAACAAATAAAATTGAAACAAAAAAGCGGCCGGCCCCATCAACCCGAGGGCTTGCCGCTTTTTCTTTTTTCACATTCGAATAGGACACATACACTCATCCAAACCGTGCCGCCGGTACGCCTGCTGATTCTTCCTCCACAACTTCGCCGCCAGCATACTGAAAACGAATCAGTTGGTCACCCTGAAATGTAAGCTGTCCCTGTTGATGAAAGGGTGTTTCTAAGTACGCTTGTTTACTCGTGACAATATGTAACACCTCACCCTTACGGGTCTTAAAAATCAACTCGTAATACTCGTTGTACAATTTCATTGTCCCGCTGGGATCCATCGTTCGCCGTCGTTCATCCACCTTTTGCACCAGCATAGCGATAACCGTGCGAGAAGGATTTTTTCCGCGATTGGGTCTACGCATATTTCTCTCTCCTATGATATAGTATTCCCGGTTGAATTCCAACGCCTGTTTCTTTTCTACGTTGGGGTTCTGCACCAAGATTTTGCTCAGCTTTTGCCGAAACGGACTCTGCCGGGAACCCAACATCACCACCAGCAGCAGCACCACAGCTACAGCAATCATGATGATCAAAAAATTGTCGATGGCATCTCCAAATTTGCCTGTCATATCTGCTCCTTTCGTGTTCATTTCTCAAAGATTTGGATTACAGCCCCCTTGGATTCTGCAACGTAAACTTCCAGCTATCCGCACACATTTTATCCAGATCATATGTCGTCTCCCAGCCCAGAAGGTCTTTTGCTTTGGTCGGGTCGGCATAGGAGGTGGCAATATCTCCGGCACGCCGTTCCACTACCTTGATGGGGATCTTCCTGCCGCTTGCCCGTTCATAAGCACGCACCACATCCAGCACACTGCTGCCCTTACCTGTACCTAGATTGATGGCCTCAAAGCCCGTATGATTCACGGCATAAGCCAGCGCCGCCACATGGCCAACCGCCAGATCCATCACATGAATATAATCCCGCACACCAGTTCCGTCCGGTGTGTCATAGTCATTGCCGAATACCCGCAGGCAGTCCAACTTGCCCGTTGCGACCTGCGCCACATAGGGCACCAGATTGTTTGGAATGCCATTGGGATTTTCGCCGAGCAGGCCACTCTCATGCGCCCCAATGGGGTTAAAATAACGAAGTGCCACAGCACTGAACCGATGCTGTGCCACACACAAATCCCGCAAAATTTGTTCGATCATGACCTTTGTATAGCCATAGGGATTGGTCGCAGAAGTGGGCATATCCTCCTGATAGGGAACCGGGTTGTGACTACCATACACTGTGGCGCTGGAGGAGAATATGAGAATCGGGCACTGGAACTGGCGCATCACTTCCAGCAGTGTCAGCGTGCCGCCCAGGTTATTCTCGTAATAATCTAGTGGTTTTTCCACCGATTCGCCCACCGCCTTCCAGCCGGCAAAGTGGATGACCGCATCGATTTTGTTATCCTCAAAAATCTGGCACACGCCATGCTTATCGCGCATATCCGTCCGATAAAACCGAATATGCCGCCCGGTGATCATCTCGATGCGTGCGATCGCCTCTACCTTCGAGTTGCACAAATTGTCCATGACAACCACCTGGTAACCCGCATTGATAAGTGCCACACAAGTGTGACTGCCGATAAAGCCGGTTCCACCCGTTACCAAAATTTTCCCCATTATGATTTCCGCTTCCTTTCTTTCTTCCGTCCTGGAACGTTTGCCGCATCTATACCCACCGCTGTGACAGCTATATGCACGCACGGCCAAACGCCCACAGCGTATCTGCGCCTGTTTGTATATCATTTCACAAACATACAGCATACTCTGTCTGCCAAGAACCTGTTTCCTATTTTTTCGAACACATCTTTTGGATAGATTTTGCTGCTTTCCGCATGAAAAACTTTTGTTGGGGGAAAGCACACCGCAAATTTCTACCTAGACCACACCAAAATCTACGCACGCCAAAATAGGAAACAGGAACTCAAATCAAAAGTGTCATACCGCCCACCGGGCGAATTTGCAACATATGGCAACAGCCTGTGCCAAAGACCTGTTCCATTGCTTCCTGGAATTCTACCGTCAGTACTGATGGGACAAACGCCTGGATCGTACCGCCGAATCCGCCGCCATGTACCCGGATAGCGCCTCTTCCGCCCAATGCGGCACCGCCCACCGCCAAAGCGATGGAAATCGGCTGGTGTGCCGGTGCGGAGGCAGGATAGATGTTTTGCAGCATCGTATCAGACGACCTGCCGGAATTCTGTACCAGATGCAGGAACGCCTCGAAATCGCCTCGCTTTAGCGCATCTGCCTCGCCGATGGCACGAACATCCTCCCGGAAGAAGTGCATGGCACGTAGCACTGCCCGATCCCCACACGCCTTGCGCAACGCCGGAATCTCCTGATAAAACGCACTGGCAGAAACCTCTGACAGCACTTCTTTTCCAAAATATGCAGCAACCTTTCCCATTTCCGCTGGAATTGCCGCATACGCTTCGGTCAGATCCGCGTGGCTGTCACCGACCTCCACAATACAGAGCAAATAGCCCGTCTTAGAAAAATCGAACGGCACCGTATGCACCACTGGGGCAGTAGGATCGTGAAAATCAATCTCCACCACACCGCCAACGGCGCAGGCAATTTGATCCATCAGGCCACAGGGTTTCTGAAAATACACATTTTCGGCGTATTGCCCGAACTGTGCCAGTTCCACCG
>CASDUD010000110.1 GCA_949283725.1 uncultured Ruminococcus sp. | reverse complement strand
CCATCTGTAATGGAATCGCCAAAAGCTACAACACTAATTGCTTCTGTTGGCTTTTGCACCGTCTGCTGATAAACCTCGACCGTTGCACTCAAGTTATCATACAGCGCATAATCTGCACCGTTCAGTACATTCCCTTCTGCATCCACCAGCTCGCCGTTTTCATTATACTTGACGATCACACTGCCGTCTTCGTCATACCACTGCTTTTGCAGCACGATGGCGTTACGTGTGTTGGTGATGTTATAGGTGGTCTTTGCGCCGTTGACTGTGGCGGTATAGCTTGCGATGTACTTGTCGGCTGCATCAGCTTCTATTACCGTTTTATTGGTTTCGAGAACGTAATAATAGTAACTTTCTGTTGCCTCAGCAGTATCTGTTCCGTTATCCAGCGGCAGTCCCGTCCAGGTATAAGTCCAGTTGTTATCGGCGTTGAGTGTGGCTTTGTAATCCGTTTCCGGTGTCATAGCCATACCATTGTATTGCTCTTCCAGTTCATCTTCTGACAAATCAGTAAAATTATCAACTTCTTCTGTCGTCCGGTACAGCGTTACTTCAACGGAATCGCCCTTATGCAGGTCTGCGCCGTCGCTCCAGGTCTTATTCACCGTAACAGAAGCTTCTGTCGGCTGGGTGCTGCGGTTGGTAACCGTAATTTCACCCGTGTTCTGGTTCAAATTGTAAACGCAACTAATGGTGAAATCGCTGGCATCAAAATTCGAATCTGAACTGCTTTCCACTGCCACAAGACTGGTGTATTGACTGAAGTCGATGTTCGCCGCCAGTATCTGCTCTGTGATATTCTGCTGCCAATTGATATTTCCATCTGCGTCTGGCGTAAACCTTACCGTAACCAGTGGATCTTCCGTCTGGCGATAGTCGCTGTCAATGCCGTAGATCGATACGGTCAAGTCATCCGGAATATACCGATCGGAAAGTTCGCTGCCGGAAGAATCCTTCCACTCCTTCTTCAGGATCAACTGCTGGGAGTTGCTGATGGTAACGGTGACATTGTTGCTGCCTGCTGTAGAGGTATAGGAACCATTCCCCACATAGGTAGGCAGATAGTCGCCGCTTTCTCCTCCTGTGCTGACATATTGTCCCGTTGATTCATTGAAGGTATACGTTACATCATCGATGGTATACGCTATTTCTTGGATGTAGTAGTAAATCGGACGGTCGTCTTTGCCGTTGGGGAGGTTAGACCAGGTGGGGGGAAGCGGCCCAGCCGTACCGGCACCTGTAGAAATGGTCGCCGTACTGTTGAACGTCCCCTGTATGCCCAAATCCGCTGCCGTTGCCAAAGTGGCATCCTCCGGCATTCCGCTGGAAGTTTTGGTGTACGACCAATACAATTCTACTGTAACAGAACCCTCGAAACTTTCGTCCACATTGCCATTTTCGTCGATCCACTGCTTATTGACCGTGATATCCACAAGTTCATGGTTGGGAATCTCGATATCGCCGCCGGTCTTGATCTGGATAACATTCGAAGATTGTACATCGTCTGGCAATGCGCTGCTGTCTAGAATGCTGTTATAGGCGAAATAATGTACGGGGCTGTAGAAGCGTAGGAAACTGCTATAGTCCGAAACATTTCCAAATGAAACCGTGTTTTCGCCGTTCAAATACGCCCGGATCAGCTCTTCGTATTGTTCTGCGGTCAATGGCGTACCATTTGCATCCGTCAAATTCGAGCCGCTATAGCCATCCGGTACGGAGAGTTCCACCAGCTTATAGAGCGTGCCTTCGCTCAGAGCGGTGGAAACTGGCTCTGCGCCACCTGTCACAATTTCATACGCATTCTCGGGAATCAATGTTCCAGCGTAGGCATCTTCCTGCCAATCAATTGCGCCGCGCGCACCAATATCAGAAGCATAATTCCACGCATCGGTACTTGCATCATACTTTGCCAACAGGAAGGTAGCTACCAGGTCATTGATGGTATAGTCGCCGGTGTTGACTTTGGCAATTTGCGGGACGGAATTGGTGGAAATCGTACCGCTTGCCCGGAACATCTCATATTCGATGTTGTTCTGCGAACTTTCTGCTGTAGCACTGTCCGCCTTTAGTGTTGCAGTGTTGGAGAAGGTGATTCTATCGCCTGTGGGCGGAACAAGACCTGGCCGCATGGTAGCATATCTGCCGTTCTCCAGCGTGGAGCTTTTACATCCATGAATTACCGAAGGCGTATTTGCGTTGGCTATCATTTTATAGGTATACACCACGCTGATATGCGTTTCATCGGGAATCGTTAGCTTAAGCAGCGCCGTGCCCTGTTCCCCGTCACTGGTCACGCCATCGCCATTAAAGAGATAGGTATACGCATTCTGTGTCAGTGCCGTTCGGTTTCCGTTGGCATCGTATTTGTAAAGCTGGATGTTGTTCATCAGCACATCGATCAGGTTATTGCCTTCTGTCAACTGACCGTTGCTATAATCATGGTCAAAATAGCTTTCAGTCTTGAAGAAGTCCTCAATATCGATGGTGCTGCCGTTCGAGAGGTTTTTGGCTTCTGGGTTGATGTCCAACGTGTACTGGATATATCCCGGAATCAGCGTCTCGCTGTAGCTCTTGTGAATCAGGTTAGAGGTGGTTTTGTTTTCGATGGTGAGGGAGGCAACATCTGTTTTGTCTGTTGCTGTGCCATCTCGATTTAATTTTACCACATAATTTTGAATGGTATAACTTCCGTTTTCCAGTTCTGCATCTAAATCTGTACATCTGATTTTAGTAGAATAGCAAACCGCCATCATTGCCCACATGGAAGGTTTATTGAAGTAGACCTTATTTTCTTGGACATCATAATAGTACCATTCGCTATTTTCCCAATGAGACCAAACTGCTTGTGCAGAGGTTTCGGGTTTTGCACAGTTATATCCATATCCAGGCCATACCATGCCGGGTTGTTCATAATAGCCATCAAAAAGTCTATGATTTTTGTTACTCCCATGATTTTGATAGTCAGAAGGAACAAGCCCTTTTCCAGTAATAGCAGATGTCTCATCTGTATCACTTGGAGTTTTCCAATATAACTGCTGACCACTCCAAGTGTCATCATCTGTGCATAAAGTAAATCCAGTTGGCAATGTATCCACAATTTGTGTAATAAGATCTGGTTTATTTCCATCGTATTCAATAACCCAGTTAAAAACATAATACTCTACGCCATCAATTGTTTTTTTGAAGTTTGTCAATTCCTCTTTTTCAATTGATGTTATTGTATGTCCATTGCTATCAATTATTCTTTTGTCAATCCCTATGTTTTCTTCAAATGTGTTGGTTATTGTACCGTCATTTATGAATACTTTATATTTTCCATCGATGTCTGTATATGTAACCGAGAAAGAATCGCCCTCATCCAATACTTGTTCTTCCCCATTTACATTTACTACTTCCACAAAACGATAACTGTAATTTCGTTCTGTAAAAGCACCATCTTCTCCTAAGACAATTTGCTTACTAAGTAAATCAGAAATAACTGCGCCGGTCCATGTGCTGGCAGTACTATCTGTTGGCGTTATGGTCACTCGTTTTGGAGAATCATTTTCCATCACAGTTTCCCATTCGCCATTGTCTATTCTTTGCTGCAATTCGAATGTTACTGTTGTTGGTCTTTGCGAAGCAAACGCACTATCTCCCTCCCACACCTTCTGCGGTGTGATACTGGTTGTTTCTGCGGACTTATAGGTATTGGTAATATGGACCGTACCCGATACATGGTCAAGCTGATTTGTAGAATACGAAATCTCATAATACCCATCCTCCGAAACTGCAAACTTCCGATTGTTTAATACAGCTTCACTGAATGTGACCGTATTATCGTCGTTCACAACCCCCACTTCTATTACGCGGTAGCTGTAGGGAATGACGTTACCGCTGGCATCTGTGGTGTGGTTGGGAAGGTTTTTCCATTCATACGTCCAACTGTTGGAATCGTTTAGCGTTTGCTGACCGTCCGGTGTGTAATTTATCCATGCATTGCTGTTCCCCGCTTTTTGCTGAAGCTGAACGATTGCGCCGGATAATTTGTGGGTTTCGTCAGACCAGAATTTCTGGGCGGTGATGGTGAGGTTGCTAGGATAGTAGGTGTTCGTAACTTGTAAGTAGGTGCCATTTGTGTCTGTTCCATTGCTGTCATAATCATTTATGGTCACATACCCTGCCTCACCTAGCGAAATGCTTTTCCCATTACTTTCCGCCGGAACAGCTATGCCATTTATCTGCGTTTCTACTACACGATAGGTATAACTGATCACTGTGCCATCCGCTGCGATTTCCCGTATTGGGAGATCTTTCCAGGCAATTCCTGTCCAGTTGTTGGATGCACTTAACGTTTGCGTCGAAACTGCATCCCCACTGCTTTCCAAAACTGCCTTATATTCCGTCCAAACACCGCTGCCATCGTTCCGCTGCAGCTGTACAGTAACGGGGAAATTGTCTTCAGGTGTGCTGCCGCCGTTATTGGTCGACCATATCTTTTGCGGGATGACAGAAATGTTGCGGTAGTACGTGTTGACAATTTCAAGCGTACCATCTTCAATGCCATTGGCATACTCCGTATTCCCGCTGTTTCGATACGTTAACACATATATACCATTTGTATCATTGGATGGATTTTTGTAGCCATATTGATAATCACTGGTTGGTACTTTTGCGCCGTCAGCAAGTGCTGGGATTGTAACATCGCCCACATTTTTCTCTACTACACCATAACAATAAATGGTGGTTTCAGTCTGATTGCCGTCTTCATCTGCGGTTGCAGTTTTATGTGGAAAATTCAGAGTTCCAAGTGACACGCTCCAATTGTTTACGGCATTCAGCGTAAGTGTATATACACCAGCTAAATCATACCCTTCATCGCCTTCAAAAAGCGGCGTGGTGCCATTGGAAGTTCTTACTTCTTTCCATGTGGAATTCGTTTCATCCCATGGGACATTTTCCAGCTTACTCTTGTAATAGAGTTGTACGGTAACTTCTTCTTTTTGGGTATCATCCACATTTACCCAAGTCTTTTGTACTGTGACGGGTGATGTTTCATACTTTTCTGGATTGGTACGATTCAGCGTAAACGTACCCTCGCCAGTTTTCCCATTAAACGAACCTTCGTTCTTGAACGTATAGGTAATGGGGTAAGAGGCATTGTCACCTACTGCACTCGCCGTATACGTGGTGTTATAGGTAATCTTAACATGGTTATACCCAGCGGTATCCAGCGTGTCTTTGAAGGTAATGGTGAAACCTTTTCCATCGCTATTTTTGGATACTGTGTAATCCGTTCCTACCATTAACGTTTTTTCATTCGCTTGATACACGCCTGCGGTAATTACAATCTCGTTTATCTGCGCATCTGTAATGATATGCGATGCCCCATTCCCAGTTACGCTCAGCGTATCGGTATATGCCTTACCAGCAAACTTTCCATCCCAGGTCAGATCCACATTCCAGGTCAGATCGTCTGTAATGATGCCATTGCTGGCTACCTCTGTGGTTGTCATCTCAGTTAGATATTTGCTTAGGTTATTACGGACAGATACCTTCGTAGTTACAACAGTATCTGTTGTATCATATTCGTCTCGAATCGAGTTCGACACAGTAATTTCGTTGTCGTTTTGCGTTACGTTATCAAAAGAGACGTCTGTGGTATAGGTGATAGTGACGGGAGTTCTGATGTCGTCTGTAAATGTGAGGGTGATATTATTCAACTGCACCAACGTCTTTATATCTACCCATTCGCCATTCGCATTCTGTACAGAATTCGGATTAAACGAAAGATCATCTACTGACTTCCCGGCAAATGCATTGTCGATGAGGTAGTAGTCTTTCAAAGAAACATAGGAACCATCGTCAAATTGAACCGGAGTCACCTGAATCGTCCACCCGATCTGGTGTGTATCTGCATTATAGCTGGTCACGTTTTTGCTGTAGTTGATCAGGTCGGATTCTTTTTGATAATTTACGGTGCTAGTCGCTGTTTTGCCTGTGCTGGTTTCAGAAGAATAGTACAATGTTACATTGTTTTGGTTACTTCCTTCTGTAGCATCCGTCTGATAGGTAATGGTTACTTCACTTGCATTGTTTACATTATCCAGTTGCCACTTTCCATTGCCTCGACTTATCAACGAACCCTGCGGCGAAACAGTCACACCGCTTGCTGGAATGTTTGTATCTTCCAGTATATAATCTTCCAACGAAACGCCATAGTTGTTTTTTACGCGAATCGTCCAGTTGATCTTGTTGCCATACGTACCATCTTTATAGTCTTGCGTACCGGTTTTGGTGAGGTCAAAAGGGTTATCCAGCTCTACATTTCCATTTTGAGAAGAAGTATGATCACCCTTAGACAAGGTAGCTGTGTTGTTTGCAGAGCCCGCCTGCATTTGGGATTCTGTAATAGGGGTAATGTAAGTGATCTGAACCCATGAATCAGTACCACTAAGTTGAATCTTCTTACTCGTTTCATCAAAAGACCCTGCATTTGGCGGATTAAACGTCACTGATGTTGCACTACCGAGCATATCATCCGAAAACGTGTACTGGCTTAAATCCGCACCATATGGATTATCAATCGTTACCGTCCATGTGATCGTGCCGTCACTGGGGTTTGTTATTTGCCCCGATTTACTGGAAATTTCTGCATAGTGATCCTGGAACGGAACAGTGATCTCCTGTCCACCAATGTTCAGCGTTTGGTCACCGTCTTCATTGTTGGCACGACCTAAATTTCCGTCGAAATTCAAGCTGCCTTTGATCAAACCCGTACCCGCTTCCCTTAAATCAGAAAGATAATCATCAGTCAAAGTGATTTGAATATAACCATCTTTTATTTCAAATGTACCCGCTGGTTCAACCATACTATAACTTTCATCGGTTACAGTATTTTCGGTCGAGGTTTGGGTAAAGTTCAGATTGCTATCACCAATTTTTAAGCAAATGTGCGGACCATTGCCCAAGTAATCGAGCACATTTTCGGTAAAATTGTATGACAAATTAAATTGTAAGGCTTGTGTATCATCATTACATATCGGGAAGCTACCATTAGCCCCGCCATTATTGGTTGTTTCTTCTTTTGTGGTGCCATCCTGGTCATCTATATATTTTCTATAATAATACAGTTGTTCATTTGTATCATTCGCATTAAGTATGGAGATCATCCACTCATTTGCCGTGGCAATATTCAACATTCCGTTTTCTTGTCCCGGCGCAGTTCTCAAGTTTACCTCTTCCTGCTCCACCACAAATTCCTGCACTGCATCAATCGTCATGCTTACGGCAGGCATAATTAGGCTGCTGACAACGCAGAACACCATCAAAACCGAAAGCAGTGCCGTAAAAAATGTCTTACGCTTTTGATATTTATGTGTAGTCAGATAGGATTTTGCTTTCCGGTTGATATCCATCCTGGCTCCCTCCTTCTTGCCTTATTCTGTTTGTTTGATTCGTTTAAACCCCTTATTGCAAAATTTCAATATCCTTCAATGGCCATATTCGCAAGAAAACCTTTCCCACAATGGCTTCTTCGGCGATACAGCCGACTGTGCTGGAACGGCTGTCTACCGATGTAGAACGATGGTCACCCATCACAAAGATTCGCTGATCCGGCACCTGATAAGGCAGTTCCAAATCGCACTCCCCAAATGCCTTTTCGCTAAGATACGGTTCTTCCAGCCGCTGTCCATTCACATACACCGTGCCGTCTTCCTGGATATCGATCACATCACCGGACACCCCGATGACACGCTTGAGCAGAATCTTATTATTATGGTAAAAAGCAACGACATCGCCGCTTTCAAATTCTCCGCTCTTCTGGCAGATCACCAGTTGATCGTCTTCCAGCGTGGGCTGCATACTTGTGCCCACCACTCGTAAAACGGGCAAAAATAACATCGAAATCAAAACTGCGATCGCTGCTACCACAAGCAACGAAGAGATCGTACTAATCAACATATGCAGAAATGCATTTCGATATTGCAAGCGATTCCGTTCCGCACGGAGCTGATCCGCCGTCGGAAACCGATGATTCTGTTCCATCTGTACTCAATCCCTTTTCTCTCTTGTTTCCCCGCTTTATTTGGATGCCGGCTTTTCTTTCTCTATCTCCAGCGCTCCTGCACCCTGCGGTGGCGTCCCCCATGCACGCTGCACCGCTTGTTCAATCTTCCCCAACACTTTCTCTATCGTTGTCTCCACGGCTGTTTCTACCGCTGTCTGTATCTGCGTCGTCTCCAACGTCTCCAGCTTTTCTGTGAGTCGGGCATTCTCCGCCAGTGCCTCGTCTAGTTCACTGCGCAAAGCAAGCATCAATTCCAGCAGTTCATGTCGTTTTAATTTTCGTAATTCTTTTTCCGTCATGTACTTGCATCCTCCCTCATGCTTTGCTTCGTTTTCCCACAATTCTTACAAAATCATTTGATTTTTTGGGATATTTTTTAGGTCTAGAATATGTGTTCATTATACCACTTGCCCTAGGCTTTGTCAATCACTTACATGGCAATTTTATGCCCATCCTTGCATTTTTGTAGAATAAACTAAACACGCCCCTTTATTTTTGTGTATTTTGATGCTATATACAAACATTGTATTTAAAATACTATACACAATATACGAAAAATATACCATATTTACCGCTTTTTCGCTGTTATTATGCCTAATTTTTTCAAAGCAAAAAATATGAATAATATTTGAAATTTCGTCAAAAATGCGCAGGTTCCCAATATGATTTTCCATAAAAATAGTTTGTAAACAACAAAAATGACCAACTTATTTTTAACAGAAATTTTACGTATATTTCTATGTATTTTGCGGAAATTTTTTTGATTTTTAACTTAAGCAACACTTATCAAAACTAGTTATCGCTAAAAATTTAAAAATAATTATTTTTTTAAAAATAGTATTTGATAGACATCTATAAAAAAAGCCATATCAGGTAATATATTGATATATAGCGCAATTTTGTGCTGTTTTGTTGGGTTTTATCCATTTTACCGAATGGCGCAGTCGAAAGCGAAAGAAACACACAAGCAGCTACCGCAAAACCCAATTTCTCTATGCACGTGCCTACGAACAAATAAAAAAATCCCGGAAGTAACATATAAACGTTACTTCCGGGATATTCGCTTGGTGACCCGTACGGGAATCGAACCCATGATTCCGCCGTGAAAGGGCGATGTCTTAACCTCTTGACCAACGGGCCGTATGGTAGCGGCAGCAGGATTCGAACCAGCGACCAATCGGGTATGAACCGAGTACTCTAGCCAAC
>CASDUD010000109.1 GCA_949283725.1 uncultured Ruminococcus sp. | reverse complement strand
ATATGTTTTTATCATTATACAATATTTTTCTAAGTTTTGCAAGTATCTTTATGAGACGCATAAACAAAAAGTGGGCTTGTACAAAACAGCCCACTTCCCCGTTGTATCAGCGATCCAATACACTTTCTTTTTAATGCGCGTTTAATATCTTTTTCATACGCTAAGATAAATAACACGCTCTTAGAACGCAATATCCTCTGCAATGTGATGTAGCTTTTCATCATAGGGCTTTGTCATAGAGAGTGCCTCCTGAATATCAAAGTCCACAATTTTATTATTCTGCATACCAACTACTCGGTTACCAATACCCTGTTCCAACAATTCTACGGCATAATAACCCATTTCCGTTGCTACCACACGATCCCGAACAGTCGGAGAACCGCCACGCTGTACGTGCCCCAGAATTGTCGAACGAGACTCAATGCCCGTCTTTTCCTGAATCAGCTTGGCAATCTCGTCTGCGTGTCCGATATTCTCTGCCACTACGATGATGAAATTTTGCTTGCCTCTCTTCTTAAATTCCAGCATTTTCTTTGCAATTTTATCCTAATCATAGGGCATTTCCTTAGTGATAATTTCCAATGCGCCGGAAGCCACGCCCGTATTCACTGCAATATAACCTGCGCCACGACCCATAACTTCTACCACGCTGCAGCGATAATGCGACTGGCTGGTGTCGGACAACTTGTCCATCAGTTCCATGGCTGTATTCATCGCTGTATCATAGCCAATGGTGTATTCTGTGCAGGCAATGTCGTTGTCAATCGTTCCCGGCAACCCTACACAGGGAATTCCGTGAGCAGACAAGTCCGCTGCACCGCGGAAAGAACCGTCCCCGCCGATGACCACAATGCCTTCCAAGCCGTGCTTCTCGCATGTTTCCTTTGCCTTCAATACGCCCTCTTCTGTACGAAACTCTGCACTTCTTGCCGTATAGAGCATGGTGCCGCCCTTATTAATGATGCCAGCTACACTCATCTCATCCATCTGTTCGATATCATCGTCAATCAAGCCACAATATCCACGCTTAATGCCATAGACTGCCATTCCCTTTTTCAGGGCTGCACGAACCACCGCACGCACTGCTGCATTCATACCCGGTGCATCGCCGCCGCTTGTCAAAACGCCAATTGTTTTCATCATAACGTAATCTCCATTCCGCCCCACGGCAAATTATTGAAACAGCGCAGAGAATTTTTTCAATCATTTCGCTATCTCATTCCTATTTTATTATACTGATATTTTCCCGATTGTCAAGAGGCTGGCAAAAAATTTAACACGAATTTGGATTTTGAACACCTCTTCAAAAGCACAAGTCAAAGCACCCATCCGATCTGCGAGGGTGGCACGAACTGACACAGGGATGCATATACTTCCGATGTCAGCCGCACCTGTTCACCCCGCAGCTGTACCATCTTTTTTTGATCCATGAAATAGAGCCGCACAGGCACTGTGCCGCTATAGGCACGTACCAACGTTCGAATCTGCTGAATGGTCTGTATCTGGCACGCTTCTAACTTAATACAAAGATAACCTCTCGAAAAATTTCGCTCCATTTCCTCCTGCGTCAGAAGGCTATTGCAAAGCAGGCTGACCGCATTTTCCCGCTTGGACACTCGCCCCTGCATCCAGACAATCGTATCTTCTTCCAACTTACTGTGCACCACGGCATACAAGTCGGGGAAAAGTACCCCCTGCACCGTACCTGTCTGATCCTCACAGATGACAAATCCCATGGCATCCCCTTTTTTGGTAACATGCCGCTTGACCTCCTGCACTATGCCCATGACCCGCACATCTACACCATCTGGCTGTTCCGCAAGAGCTGCGGCGGCTGTGACATGGCACAGCTGGGCGGACCAAGCCACATCATCCAGCAGGCTGCCGGATAAATAGAACCCCAGGCAGTCATGCTCCATGCGTAGCAAAATACTTTGTGAAAACTCTGGCACATAGGGCAGCTGTGGTTCCTGCACCGTTGGGTCGTCCACCTCCCCAAACAAGTGCATCTGTCCCTCCAGTGAATGCGTACGGAAATCTCGACACGAAGCCAAGATCTCCTCCAGATGTTCCCACATCTGTCGGCGGTTCCAACCTAGACCATCCAATGCCCCACACCCCACAATGCTGGTCAGTGCCTGCTTGTTCAATCCGTGCGGCAGCATCCGCCGACAAAAATCATAGATGCTATGAAAATTCCCCGCTGTCCTTCGTTCCTGTTCCATTGCATCCATCAATCCCTGACCCAGTCCTTTGACGGCCATCATGCCAAACTGGATGTCTGCGCCATGGCGGGTAAAGGCGGCACTGCTGGTGTTTACATGCGGCGGCAGCACACGCACCCCTGCCGCCCGGCAAGCAGTAATATATTCCACCAGCTTTTGTGTATCCCCTGTAACGCTCGACAACAGAGCCGCCATATCATCGGCGAAATAGTGTGCCTTTAGGTATGCCGTCTGATAGGACAGCAACGCATAGGAAGTGGCATGGGACTTATTAAAAGCATAGGAGGCAAATCCGGCAATTTCATCAAAAATGGCATTGGCCGTTTCTGGGTCAATTCCATTGGCAACCGCACCGCAACAGGCACTTCCGCCATCACTGCCATCACTGCCGTAAACAAAGGCACGCCGTTCTCGTTCCATTTCTTCGTGCGCCTTCTTTTTCATAGCATGGCACACCACGTCCGCACGCCCATAAGAATAGCCCGCCAACACCCGGCAGATCTCCATGACCTGCTCCTGATAGAGCATACAGCCGTATGTGTCCTGCAAAATCGGTGCCAGCCATGGATGCGCATAGCGGATCTGTTCAGGATGATAATAATTATCGATATATTTTTCCAGAGAATCCATTGGTCCCGGACGGTACAGCGAAAGCACTGCTGTCACATCTTCCAGCCGTTTGGGTTTAAGCCGCTGCAGCACCCGCCGAACGCCGGCACTCTCCAATTGAAACACGCCGCTGGTATCGCCCTGTGACAGCATCTCGTACACCTTTGCATCATCCAGCGGAATTTTCTGGATATCAAATGTCGGCTCGTACTGGTGGATCGCCTTGACACAGTTGTGCAGGATCGTCAGGTTACGCAGTCCCAGAAAGTCAAACTTGAGCAGTCCCATCTCTTCCAGCACTTTCATAGGATATTGCGTAATTATGGCACCATCATTATTTTGCAGCGGCACTAGATCCATGATCGGGACGGCAGAGATCAACATCCCCGCCGCATGGGTAGAGACATGGCGAGGCATCCCCTCTAGACGCATCGCCATTTGCAGCAGCTTTTGAGCGGTAGCGTTCGTTTTATACAACTGCCTTAAGGATTCTCCCTGTTCGGATTGCAGCGTATCGGCAATCGTCTCCTGGGCAGGCAGCATCTTGGCGATTTGATCACACAGCGCATAGGGGATCCCCATCGCTCTGCCCGTATCACGAACCGAAGCCTTTGCCTTCATTACATCAAAGGTGATGATCTCAGAAACATAGTCTGCGCCATACTTTTGCACCACATAGTCCTTAACTTCCTGCCGCCGCTCCATACAGAAATCTATGTCAAAGTCTGGCATACTCTGGCGTTCGACGTTCAAAAACCGTTCGAACAGCAGCTGATAGCGAATCGGATCGACCTGGGTGATCTCCAGGCAGTAAGCGCAAAGGCTCCCCGCACCAGATCCTCTGCCCGGCCCCACGGGAATATCATTTTCCCGGGCAAAACGCACATAATCCCACACGATCAAAAAATAGTCCGCATAGCCCATCCGAACGATGACATCCATCTCCTTTTCGAGCCGCTGCACAACCGCTTCTGCTGGATGCGTCCCGTACCGTCGCTGCATCCCCGCCCGACACATCCGGCGAAAGCAAGTCTCTGCATCTTCCAAACTGCCAGTAGGGAATTTGGGAAGATACCACTTTTTCTCCGGGAATTCTACCTGACATCTTTCGGCAATTTTCTGCGTGTTGGCGATGGCTTCTGGCATGGCAGCAAATAAATTCACCATTTCCTCGGTAGACTTCAGATAAAATTCTGGAGTTTCCATCCGTAGTCGATTGCTGTCCGCCATCGTAGTGCCGGTTTGGATGCAGAGCAATACCTCCTGCATTTCGGCATCCTCCCATCGCAAATAATGCACATCGTTGGTTGCCACCAGTGGAATACCTGTCTCTCGGGCAATCCGACGCAGAAGCGGCAGACATTGCTGTTGTGCCCGAATTTGATGATTCTGCACCTCGAGATAGTAATGTTCCGCCCCAAACAGTTTGGCATAGCGCAGTGCCGTCTCCTTTGCACCATCATAATCTCCCGCAAGCAATTGTCGCGGTACCTCGCCCGCTAAACAGCCCGAAAGGCAAATCAATCCTTCGTGATATTGCTCTAAAAGCGCCCAGTCTATCCGCGGCTTGCGATAAAAGCCATCCAAACTGGCGTAGGACACAAGTTTTACCAGATTGCGATAACCCTGTATATTCTCACAAAGTAAAACTAGATGATAACTTTTCCCATCTAACTGATGCTCCCGGTCGTGCCGCGTGCGCTGTGCAACATAGACTTCACAACCCAGGATCGGTTGGATACCCGCCGACTTGGCTGCATGATAAAACGGCATGATGCCGTACATCATACCGTGGTCTGTCAGGGCAACAGCGCGCTGACCCAGCTGCTGCACCCGTTCAATCAGCTGGGATATCCGGCACGCCCCGTCTAATAAACTGTATTCACTGTGTACATGCAGATGCACAAATGCATCACTCGCCCTGTGCTGCACGCTGTTTCAACTCCTTTGCAATGGCCGCAATTTTCTGAAACCGATGGTTCACGCCCGACCGTCCAATTGGCACGGACAGCAGTTCCCCCAGTTCCTTTAGACTCAACTCCGGATTTTCCAACCGCAGCTGCGCCAGTTCCTGTAAATCCAACGACAGATTTTCCCACTGCCCACACTGTACAATCCGCTGGATATCCTGCGTCTGGCGTATGGCAGCACTGACGACCTTGTTAATGTTCGCCTCATCGCAGTTGCGCACACGATTGGCCTTGTTCCGCATATCTTTCCGAATCTTAATGTTCATCAGAGCAATGGTACACTGCTGTGCGCCCATATATGTCAACGTATCTTCGATATGCTCGCTGTCCTTTAGATATAGCACATCCATATGCTTACGCTGGATGTGCTTACCTTGCACGCCAATGCTGCGCAGTAACTTTTGCAAATCTGCACATAAAAGCGGCGATGGCGTATTGAACTCCAGATGGTATTCCTTATTGGGATCCATCATACTGCCACAGCTAAAAAATACACCCGCAAGAAAAGCACCCAGGCTATTGTTCACCAAATTGGAAAGACGTACTTCTCGCCGCTGTGGGTGAATGTGATAAGTGTCGCAGATACGCTGCCTCTGCTGCGGATCTGAAATGGTATAACTAACCAGAGACTGGTCTGCACCCCGAGAAATCGCCCGTACATCCGGATGCAACTCTGCTCGGAATACCACTCGGAACAACATGGGTACCAACCGGGCAAAGACCGGACTTTCGCTTTGCAGCACGATCTGTTCTTCTGTAAAAATACGAGAATAGAGCAGGATCCCATACAAGCAGGCAAACTGTCTGTCTCGATCAATGATGCTCTTTGCAATCTCCTCCCGCACTTCATGGGAAAACGACATAGCCTGCCCTCCGTTCAATCTTTTATGGACGATCTTTCCCGATGTCCCGGTGCTGCTTTACCACGTGCATTCCCTTGGCAAGCAGATAGTCTCCCACCAATTCTGTAAAAGTAATCGAACGATGCTTTCCACCAGTACAGCCAAAGGCGATAACCAGACGGCTCTTACCCTCCTGTACATAAAGCGGAATCAAAAAATCCAGTAGATCCTCGATCTTTGTTAAGAGTGTCTGGGACTGTTCAAATGACATCACATACTCCTGCACACATTTTTCGCACCCTGTATGGTTTCGTAATGTCTCAATATAGTACGGATTCGGCAAACAGCGCACATCAAATACCAGATCCGACTCGGTGGATACGCCATACTTGAATCCAAAGGATGTCACCTTAATAGACAACGAATCAGAGGTGTTGTCGAGAAAGATCTCTCGAATCTGTTCCTTCAGCTGAGCGGCAGAAAAGTAGGAGGTTTCAATATAATAATCCGCGATCCCCTTCACCCGCAGAAGTTGTTCTCGTTCATAGGCAATCGCATTGTGCAAGCAGCCGCCAAACCTTTCATCGAGTGGATGCTTTCGTCGCGTCTCTTTATACCGCTTAATGATCACCTCATCGTCCGCTTCGATATAGAGGATCTTTAGCTCCAAACCACTCTGCCGTTCCATTTCCAACAGTACCTGATAGGCATCGGTGAACATATCTCCCGAACGCAAATCAGCAGCAATAGCCAGCTTTTGCAGATGATTTTCCGATTCCCGGCAAATATCAACAAACTTCCCGATCAGCTGCGGCGGCAGATTGTCAATACAATAATACCCGATATCCTCCAACACATCCATGACCACCGATTTTCCCGAACCAGACATCCCCGTCACAACGACTACGTGCATCATGGTATCTTCCATCATCTCATCCACTCCCTCTTTTCCAGCAATTACCTGCCGCATCCTTTTTATGCCGTCATTCTTGCCTATGGTGTGCCCAGAATCACCGGCTCCAGTTCCAGCATATAACCCGTTTTTTCAGCGACAGTTTGCTGCACAAAGTCACAAAGTTCCAGCACATCCCGACAGGTTGCCTTTCCGGTGTTGACCACAAAGCCGGCGTGCTTTTTGCTCACCTGGGCATCTCCCACACTGGCACCTTTCAGTCCGCATTGATCAATCAGAAAAGACGCATAACTGCCCACCGGACGTTTGAACGTACTGCCAGCACTGGGAAGTTCCAGCGGCTGTTTGGCTCTTCGCCGTCCCATCAGTACCTCCATCTCTCGCTTGATTTCAGCATATTTGCCTGCTTGCAGCGAAAGTGTCACCTCTGCAATTATATCCGCCCGTTCCAAAAAAACGCTCTTACGATAGCCCAGTGCCATATCCTGTTTTTCTATCACATAAGTCGTGCCGTCTGGCCGCACACACGTGGCTGAAACCACGATATCTGCCATCTCTCCGCCATATGCCCCCGCATTCATATACAGCGCACCGCCTATCGTGCCGGGAATGCCCGCTAGGCACTCCATGCCGGAAAGGGACGCTTCGAGAGCCAGCTTACCAACATAGGCCAACGTTGCACCCGCCTGACAACGCAACCGGTTTTCTTCGATCGTCACCATCGAAAACGCCTTGCCAAGATGCAGTACCACGCCGGGAAACCCACTATCTGATGCGAGAATGTTACTGCCGTTGCCCAGTACGGCATACAAATAGCCTTTCGTCCGACAAAGCTCTAGCACCTGCTGTAACGTCTGCAACGAATTAATATTGACAAACGCCGCACAATTGCCGCCGATCCGAAAAGTTGTATGTTTCCGCAGCGGCTCTTCATACCGTATGCTGCAATTGTATGTCCTACAGATTGCATCCAGTTCGTGCCATTCCATCATAATTCCTGTCTCCAAATCTCACCGCGTCTGCCGCCGCCTGTCCGCCGCCGCATCCGGTGCTTGCTGTGGCAGTGTACCTGCCCGATAGGTGATTTCCCCTACCGCCTGTCTATGAATCTCCGCTTGCATCTGGTATCTGAAAAGATACCAGATACACACTTATGCACGATTAAAATGCATCATAATCTCTTATCACTTCTTTTGATTCCATATCCAGCCCCAACTGGTCAAGCAGTTCGGTGGCTGCGTTATAGCCCATCTTTTTCTGGCGGTTATTCATCGCCGCCACTTCCAAAATGACCGCAAGATTTCGCCCGGGCTTTACCGGAATCGTCAGCATCGGCACTTTTACGCCCAGAATCGTGGCAAACTGGGTATCCACGCCCATCCGATCATAGATTTTTTCCGGGTTCCACTGTTCCATCTCCACAATCAGTTCGATCTTTTCCGTATTCTTAACTGCACCAATGCCGAACAGCCGGCGGGCATTGATAATCCCGATACCGCGAAGTTCCAGGAAATGCCGAATGTTATCTGGCGAACTGCCCACCAAACTGATATTGGACACCTTTCGAATCTCCACCGCATCATCTGCCACCAGACGATGACCGCGTTTTACCAACTCGATTGCCGTCTCGCTTTTCCCAACGCCGCTTTCGCCGGTGATGAACACGCCTTCACCGTAAATCTCAATGAGTACGCCATGGCGTGTAATGCGAGGTGCCAGATTCAAATTTAAAAAGGCGATTAAACCGGAAATAAAGTTCGAGGTACTCTCTTTGCTGCGCAACAGCGGCACACCATATTTCTCCGCCAAGTCGAGCATCTCTGAGAAATACGGCAGCTCTCTAGCGATGATCAAAGCCGGAATATGCCGTGACATCAGGGCATCGAGCCGCTGAGTGCGTGTCTCTTCGTCGATGGTCGATAAATAAGCAAATTCCATCTTTCCAATAATCTGCATTCGTTCCGGATTAAAGTATTCATAGAATCCCATCAGCTGTAATCCCGGACGTGTAACATCATTTTCATCAATCAGAATTTCTGCCGGTTCTTTCGGCATATAAATGGTTTCCAAGTGAAATTCATCAATAATTTCCTTCAGGGATATTGTGAATTTTTTTGCCATACCGTTCACTCCTCATTCCGTCTCATTGGTTGTAGACACGATCCCCAGAAGCGGGATCGTCTTTGCATATTCCTCTCGCAGCGCACGCACATCAACTGACGTTGTGACATTCACCATCATCCACATAGGCTGCGTCTGCTGCATCTCCCGCATGGTTTCGAGTGCCATTTGTATCATCAATTCATCTGCCTCGTCGCAATCCAGCACCACACCGCTGATAGTCAACTGCTGCGGCACAAAGACCTCTTCTGTGCCCGCCGCAAGCCGCGCGGCAGATACTTCCAGATAGACAGGCACCGTACCTGCCGCCTCTGTCATATCGTTAGTCAGCTGAATGAGTACCATATTTCGGTCATCCCGCTGTACCGATTGGCCAATATAATCCAGGTCAGACGATCGAAACGCCGGAAACGTCACATCGGTACACCAGATTTGTGTCATCCCCGATGCAGCGATCTCCTGTACCAATTCTGTGAGATACTGTATCGTCACTTCGCTAAAAGGGCTTACCCAGGGCTTTCCGCCGTTCTCTTGGCTGTTGTCAAGCCAACGGCTGCCGTCCGTCACCAAAAAACCCGCCTCTGGCTCTGCATCGGGCAGCAAATTATCTGCCAACAGACTGACCTGTGCCACAGGCGAAAAACCAGCATCTTGTGCCGCTGTCACCATTTCTGCCAGCGATAATGTTCCCTGAGCCGCACCGCACGTCTGTGCCAGGGTTGATTTCGTCTGGTACAGCACTGCACCTCCAGATACTTTTAGCGGCAGAACCAACAAAGTGCCTTCTGGCTGTTGTGCACGTGCCTGCTGCAACGCTTGACGGAATGTTGTTTCATCCATCAGAGCCGATGCCGCCAGTACCACACCCGTCTGCACCTGCGAATGCGGCACTGTAGCCATTTCTGTTGTCGATACCAGTTCCTCTGACACAAGCGCTTGTGTTGTTTCCAAAATAGATGTCATATTGGCATTATCAGCCGTTGTAGTGGGTGTTACGGGAGATGGTTCATATTGCAGGATCGGTTTAGCGATACTATAGCCCACCACACCAATGGCACCCGCCATTAAAAAAGTGAAACAAACCGACAGGAACGTCCGCCCAGGACTTATGGTACATCGCTTTTTTCGCCGAGAATACTTGTGTATTTTTGGTTGTTTTCTGGAACGCATATCGTTTCCTCCCCATGCCTTTGGCGCAGTTAAGCCATATGTGCCACCTTTTCCCGCAATAATTGCACGGCTGCTTGGGGATCCGCCTGGCGGAACAGGTAGCTGCCCACCACCAGAATTTCTGCCCCTGCCTGTACGATATGCGGGGCTGTCTCTGCGTTGAGGCCACCATCAACCTCAATGCGGCACGTCAGCTGCTGCGAAGTCAGATAGTCGTGGAGTTTTTGTACCTTTTCCACCATATCCCAAAGGAACGACTGTCCGCCGAATCCTGGTTCCACGGTCATTACTAGCACTACTTCCACATCTGGCAGATAGGGCCTAACAGCTTCCCAGGGCGTTCCTGGGCGCAACACAATACCTGCCTGTATTCCCATCGCATGGATAGCATCGATCGTCTTTTGCGGGTCACTGTTGCTCTCTACATGAAATGTAATCAAATCCGCCCCCGCCTTGGCAAACTGCGGGATATAGCGGATGGGGTCTTGAATCATCAGATGTACGTCCATAAATAAGCTGGTGCAATGATCGATCGCTTCTAGCACCGGAATGCCAAAGGAAATATTGGGTACAAAATGTCCATCCATTACGTCAAAATGCAGCATATCCAATCCCGCACGCTCCAGTCCTTCGGCCACAGCGGCCAGATTGGACAAATCTGCACTCAGAATTGAGGCAGAAATTGCAAAATTTCTCACTACATCTATCGCTCCTCTCGCTGATTCGATTTGTTCCTTGGCAAACTGTTACAAAGCATACAAGGCTATTTTCATTATATAATAAATCTCCGGGTTCGTCAATAGCGTTTTTTGTTTTCAGCCGGGTATTTTTCCGCGCCCAATCGCATCGGCAGACAGGGTAGCACGTTGGTTCGGCGACAGAGGCATAGATACAAACCTCTGCGCTATCACTATGGTATCCGCCGCAATTCCGAGGAAATGACAGGGGACAGAAAATGTAGGGACAAGTCAGGCTTTTGGGTAACGGGGACGGATGATAAAGCGTGCGTATAAGAAGGACAAACAGCGGACGGCGGTGCTTTCTGAGGGGCTTGTTTCAGACAGGCACAGGTGAGCATCACTGCCGCATATTGTAAAGCGGTAGAATGGTGCAGATGGCATGACTCCTTTCGATCGGGTCTGTTTTACATGAGTTCTTGGGTTCCTCATTATATCATATTCTGTTTCACGTGGCAATATGTTCGACACAGCTAGTGCCTATGTGATTTTTTTCGAGCTAAAGTCCCTGCGCATACTTTTTTCCATAAAAAATCGCCCGTCAGGTGCATCCGACAGACGATTTTTCACACAGCTGAGTGTTTTATGGAACTGAACCAGTGGCTCAGGAACCATCCCATTTTATAAAAGTGTATTGGTCTTAACTTTTTCAATTTTATGGTATCAGCGATAAAGCGGCCCGTATGCTTCACAGGCACGATAATCTGCCGCCTCTACATCGGCTGTACCAAATGTGCTCCATGTATGCGGGCGATGGCACTCCCATCCGGCACGTTGTGCATGGACAGTGGTACGGGGTGCTGTGATGCCGAACAGGTCGATCGCCGGACGGAATAGTCGCATCATCCTTATCCTGCGCACAATGCCCATAGATAGAGAATGCCGACAGATCTTACTACGCGTGTGCCATCATAACCTACCAATCAAAAGCGAAATGTACCCTTCCACCCCGCCCACTGCTGATCCTTCTGGCTCAAGCACAGCTTCGTACCATCCGCCAGTGTGTATCCTTCTGCGCTAGCTGTACCATTGTATGTACCCACCAGCTGCGGCCACACAACCCCAATCTCTGGGTCGTTCCAAGCCAAACCGCCCTCATCGTTTAGATGATAAAAATCGTCGCATTTGTAACAAAATTCTGCTATATCGCTCAGCACCAAAAAACCGTGGGCAAATCCTCTTGGAATCAGAAATTGCTGCTTGTTTTCCTCGGTCAGTTCTACGCCGAACCATTTGCCATATGTCTTTGAATCCTTGCGCAAATCCACGGCAACATCAAACACGCTGCCGCGAATCACACGAACCAGCTTTGCCTGAGGGTGAAGTTTTTGATAATGCAAGCCTCTCAGCACACCTTTTACAGAGCGGGACTGGTTATCTTGCACGAAATGCACACTTAGACCAGCTTCTTCCATATCCCGCTGGCTGTATGTCTCCATGAAATAGCCCCGGCTGTCTCCATGTACGGCAGGGGTAATTAGGCACAGCCCCTCTATGCCACCAACATGTTTCTCTACTTGAATCTGTCCCATCCGTCTCCCATCTCCTTTAAATACCGTGCCAGCGCGTCCTGCCAAGTAGGCAGCGGAACAAATCTATTTTCTATCAGCTTAGACTTATCGAGTCGACTGTTAAACGGTCGTGCCGCCTGAGATAGTCCGTATTCCGCCGTGGTCACGGGTATTACCTTTGTGGAATAGCCTGCCTGTCTGTAGATTTCTTTCGCGAAATCATACCAGCTGATATAACCGCCTTCATTCGTGGCATGGTAATAGCCATATGCTTCGGTTTCCAACATATCTGAAAGCAATCTTGCCAAATCATAAGTATAGGTCGGCGTGCCAATTTGGTCGCTGACCACTCGCACCGTCTGATGTGTCCTGCCGAGGCGTAGCATCGTCTGCACGAAATTCTTTCCGTTCTTGCCAAACACCCATGCGATTCGGACGATGAAATATTTTTCCAATATGCTCGAAACAGCAAGCTCCCCTTCTAACTTTGTTCTACCATAGACATTCAGCGGCGCATAGTCCTTACAGTCCGGTTCCCATGGTGCTGTACCCTGCCCATCAAATACATAATCTGTAGAGATGTACATCATTTTTGCATCGATCTTCTTGCAAACTTCGGCAATATATCTTGTCCCGTCCGCATTTACTGCCCTGACCTTTGCCTGGTTTTCTGCCTCTTCCGCTGCATCCACCGCTGTCCATGCGGCACAGTGTACCACCACATCGGGACAAAGGGAAACCAGCGTGCGCTCAACTGCTGATTTGTCAGTAATATCCAGTGATACATAAGACATCATTGCCGAAGTACCATCTTGTATTCCGCTGTATACAGGGGTAATATCGGAACCGATCACTATATAGCTGCGTGCTGCCAATGCATGAACCATATCATGCCCCAACTGTCCATTAACGCCTGTTATGAAAACCTTCACTACTCAGACCTCCGCCCTCTTTCCATACATCTTTTCATAGTAATCCTGATATGCACCAGAAATAATATCCTGCCACCATTTTGAATTGTCCAGATACCACTGGATGGTCTTTTGAAGTCCGTCCCCAAACTTCGTCTCCGGCAACCAGCCCAATTCCCGGTGAATTTTCGTAGGATCAATGGCATAGCGCATATCATGACCTTTTCGATCCTCCACGTGTACAATTAGATTCTCCGGCTTATCGAGTGCCTTGCAAATCCGCTTAACAATATCAATGTTGCACATTTCATTGTGACCGCCGACATTGTACACTTGTCCCACACGACCTTTTTGCAGGATAGCATCGATCGCTTTACAGTGATCCTCCACATACAGCCAGTCCCGGACATTTTCGCCCCGCCCATATATAGGCAGCGGTTTATCTGCCAGTGCGTTGGCGATCATCAGGGGGATTAACTTTTCGGGGAACTGGTATGGGCCATAGTTGTTGGAACAACGAGAAATGGTCACCGGCAAACCATAGGTTCTGTGGTATGCCAGCACCAATAAATCCGCACTCGCCTTTGAGGCACTATATGGGCTGCTGGCATGCAGGGGCGTTTCCTCTGTAAAAAACAAATCGGGGCGTTCCAGTGGCAAATCGCCATACACCTCATCGGTTGAAACCTGATGGTACCGTTGAATCCCATATCGGCGGCAAGCATCCATCAGCGTTTCGGTGCCGATAACATTGGTTTGCAAAAAGACCTCTGGCGTTTCAATCGAGCGATCTACATGGCTTTCCGCCGCAAAATTGACAACGACATCTGGCTTTTCTTCCTCGAACAATTGATACACACCCACTCGATCGCAGATATCCAGCTTAACAAATCGGAAATTCGGGTCATCCATCACCGTTGCCAACGTGGAAAGATTGCCTGCATAAGTTAGCTTGTCCACGCATATGAGACGGGTGTCCGGATGCGTTTTTCGCATATAAAATAGGAAGTTAGCTCCAATGAAACCTGCTCCGCCTGTTACAATCATTGTCATATGTGATTTCTCCTTAATATTGTATTTTTCCCTCCGCCACGGATCGCAAATGTGCGCCATAGGGCGATTTCCCATAGCGTTTGGCCGCCTCTAGCAAAGTTTCCTTCGTAATCCATTTTTGGATATAGGCAATTTCTTCAGGAGCAGAAATAGTAATGCCTTGTCGCCGTTCCAGCATTTGCACAAAATTGCCCGCATCCAGCAAACTGTCCATCGTACCCGTATCCAGCCAGGCAAATCCTCTGCCCAACAGCTGTACGTGCAAATCAGCCGCCTGCAAATACATTTTGTTCAGTGCTGTGATTTCCAATTCGCCTCTAGCAGAAGGCTGAACTTGCTTTGCCTTTTCGCTGACCCCGGCGGGGTAGAAATATAGGCCCGTCACTGCATAGCTGCTCTTTGGATAGGCAGGTTTTTCTTCGATAGAAACTACTTTTCCATTTTCATCCAATTCCACAATACCAAAACGCTGTGGGTCGTTGACGTAGTATCCAAATATGGTGGCGCGCCCAGCTTCCGCATCCTTAGTGGCGCAGCGAAGCATCGTGCCCAAACCATTGCCATAGAAAATATTATCTCCCAGCACCATGGCGCATGCATCATCCCCGATAAACGACTCACCCAGCAAAAACGCTTGAGCCAAACCATCCGGCGAAGGCTGCACTTGGTAAGAAAAATGCACGCCAAACTGACTGCCATCGCCCAGTAAGTCTGCAAATCGGGGCGTATCGGTCGGTGTTGAAATAATCAAAATATCCTGAATCCCTGCTAGCATCAGGGTGGACAGGGGATAATAAATCATAGGTTTATCGTACACCGGGAGTAGTTGCTTGGACGTGACCATCGTCAAAGGATAGAGACGTGTACCCGCACCACCGGCAAGAATGATTCCTTTCATATCGCACTTCCTAACTATTATGGGCGGCACCGCACAAATACCATCTGGCACACTGTGCGGTATGCCCCATATTTCGAAAAACCTGTGTATGGGAGATAGGCCTTTTCTCACACAATATACATCCAGGCAAAATTTGCATCTACATTATAGCATACACCCGGAAAGGTGTCAAGTTGGTCCAAATCATACGACGAAAACCTGCCTATGAACATCTACCGTCTGCGCTGTTTCTGATAAGGCATAATCACCCCGCAAGCCAACTTTTCTCCTGCATTACCCGATGGCTGTGTGGTAAAATCGTCTGGATTGCCATGTACGATCACAGTTTTGCCCATGATCTCCGAAAGCGCAAACCGATCGGTCAAAAAGGCACTGAAGGCATATCCGTGATTGCCAAATAAAGAGGGCAGATCGCCTGCATGGAACGGGTGTGGACAATCCTCCGGATTATAATGTGCCATGGCATTGGAAAATGGATCATGCATATCTCCTGTGCAAGAGCCACCGGTATGGATGTGAAACCCGAATACAGGGCTTTGACAGACATGATTTGTCCCGGGAAGTCCCACTATTTCCGCAACAACCATCACCCCTTTTCTCACCTGATAAAACCACACTGTGCCTTGTATCTGCTGATGCGCCGCTACCCCCTGCAGTTTGGCGATGGCGTGCGACGGCTGCATCAGCAGGGCGGCAAAGTGACGAATGTTATGAGAAAAATTTT
>CASDUD010000108.1 GCA_949283725.1 uncultured Ruminococcus sp. | reverse complement strand
GCAAGAGAAAATGTGGATATGTCCCACGCCGACTTAGACTGGGAAAACGGCAGCCTGGTATATGATGTAACATTTTACAGCAACGGCATGGAATATGAATATGTGATTCTGGCAAAAGAAGGTGTGATTTTAGAAAGGGAACATGATGGCACACAGCGGGAAACCACGCCCACTTCCGAAGGATCGGTATCTGCCACCGAAACGACTACAGCCATCCCTGAACAAACAGCTGCCCAGACCTATACGTCTGCTGCTTTCACAGCAGACGAATCCGCCGGCAATGCGCAAGCGGTCGCGTTGGCAGACGCTGGACTGACTGCCGAAGAAGTTACCTTCACTGAGGTGAAATCTGACCGGAAAAACGGTGTCCCAGCGTATGAAATACAATTTTTCACATCCGATGCCACCTATGAGTACACCATCCTCGCCGCCGACAACACCATTCACAAGGTGGAAATCGATTGGCGTCAGACAAATACCAGCACAAACACATCTGGCTCACTTAGTGCCGACCACGCAAAGGACATCGCACTCCAGCACGCTGAACTGGACGAAAGCACAGTGACCATCACAAAATTACAGATGGAACAAGATGACGGTAGGAGTGTCTATGAAGTAGAATTCTTCAGCGAAACAGCCACCTATCAATATGAGATGGACGCTAGTTCGGGTGCCCTGATGAAGTATGAATATGAACGCAGATAAAAGGCACACAGATCGTACGGCAGCGTGAAAAGCTGTTAGAGTGTTACCTTAGGTATGCATGTCCAGTATCTCTACCGTAAACACAAACAAAAAAGCAGCTTACCTTTTTGAACTTCCCAAAAAAGTTAGGGCGACACCGCACAAGCTTTGTGCGATGTCGCCCTATAAAAATCACAAATGTTGTCACACCGTCCCTTTCCTCACGGTTGACTGTTCCTACACTTCCAAAGAGTTAGACATTGAGGATTGTTTCGGGACTGTATCCAATGCGATTTCAGCAGAAAATGCGTCAATCAACTGCATGGCGTGTTCCACATCGCCACACGTCAGCAGCAGTTTAATGGCATCCAGCATAAACTGCACGTTTTCTGCTTCCACCATTTGCTCTGTCGCCATCAAACGATCACCTCAGACGGCGGAAGAATATCGATGGGCTGACCCGCAGTATCCAGAAACTGCGGGCGTTTTTGACCCATCACACAGTCCGCATCGACTACAATTTTCTGAACACCCTCGATGGAAGGTGTTGTATACATTGTGTCCATCAGCGTTGCCTCCATAATGGAGCGCAGCCCTCTGGCTCCCGTTTTACGAGAAATTGCCTCTTTTGCGACAGCCGTCAATGCTTCTGGTGTCATTTCCAGTTGAACATCTTCAAAGTCAAACAGCTTTTGATACTGTTTCACCAACGCATTTTTTGGCTCGGTCAGAATCCGAATCAATGCTGATTCGTCCAAATCGTCCAATGTGGTGATTACTGGAAGTCGCCCAACCAATTCTGGCACAAGCCCGAACTTCACCAGATCCTGGGGTGTAACTTGACGGAAAATATTGACTAGATCCTTTTTCTGCTGTGCTACAGGCGCATCAAATCCAAGCGATGCTGGTGCCATCCGCTTCTGAATCAGCTTTTCTAAACCATCAAATGCACCGCCGCAGATAAATAGAATATTTTTCGTGTTAACGTGGATAAACTCCTGATTGGGGTGTTTTCTGCCACCCTGAGGTGGTACATTTGACACGGTGCCTTCTATGATTTTCAACAGTGCCTGCTGTACACCCTCACCACTAACATCTCGTGTCAGCGAAGCATTTTCTGACTTACGGGAAATTTTATCGATCTCATCAATATAGATGATCCCTCGTTCAGCGGCTTCGACATCAAAATCTGCCGCCTGAAGTAACCGCTGAAGCACATTCTCCACATCATCACCGACATAACCTGCTTCAGTGATCGTAGTAGCATCAGCGATGGCAAAAGGTACATCCAAAATCTTCGCCAACGTCTGTGCCAGATAAGTTTTTCCCACACCCGTAGGTCCTAGCAGCAGCACATTGCTCTTTTGCAGTTCTACTTCCTGTGTTTCTTCATCCTTCGCCTGGTTCAAGATTCGCTTATAGTGATTATATACGGAAACAGACAGTGTGATTTTCGCCATATCCTGTCCAATCACATATTCATCCAGCGTTTTTTTGATCTCAGCAGGTTTCAGTAGACGAATCTGCGATACACCCTTATTTTTCTTTTTACCTTTTTTATCGGATGCCGCCGGATGAACCGGTCCATAAAGCATTTCATAGCAATAGGCCACACACTCACTGCAAATGTTAACATCCGCAGCGGAAATCATACCTTCTACCATATGCTCTGGCTTTCCGCAGAAGTTACACCGTTTCTCCTTTTTTTCATCCATATTGGTTCCCCTTTTTAGCGATGTGTAATAACCTTGTCAATCAGGCCATACGCCTTTGCCTCTTCCGCATACATATAGTTGTCTCGTTCAGTATCCCGTTCGATTTCTTCTAACGGTTTTCCGGTATTAGCGGACAGAATTTCGTTCATCTTCTGACGTACCCGCACCAAGTGATCCGATGCAATCTTAATATCAGAACACTGACCGGACAAACCGCCAGAAATCAGCGGCTGGTGAATCATAATCTCACTGTTTGGCAGAGCAATCCGCTTTCCCTTGGCACCGGACGAAAGCAGAAATGCGCCCATAGAAGCTGCCATACCGATACAAATGGTTGATACATCACATTTGATATACTGCATAGTATCATAAATCGCCATGCCGGCAGTGATGGAGCCACCAGGACTGTTAATATACAGTGAAATGTCTTTTTCGTTATCCTGTCCTTCCAGATACAGAAGCTGTGCCACAACAAGGCTTGCTGTCGTGTCATTCACCTGGTCGGAAAGCATGATAATCCGATCGTTGAGCAAGCGGGAAAAGATGTCATACGATCTTTCTCCTCGGCTGGTCTGTTCTACTACATATGGCACTAAACTACTCATGTTTCTCTTCCTTTCTCTTTCGATCCATTTTGAGTGTATTTTGCATATTCTGCGTTTTTCACAGATACTACGTTGGGCGAACCACTTTGTTGTGTTCGCCCAATCGTTCCTCTGTTTACTGCTCTATTCTTCTATCCTTATACCTGTGCAGCTTCTGTCTCTGTTTCCTCCGCTACAGTCTCAGCTTCTGCTGCGTCCTCTGTCTCGGATTCTGTCTCCACCGGTGCATCCACTGCAATGGCTGCATTTTTCACCAATTCCAGTGCTTTTGTCACCAGCATATCTGTGCGCAAATCTTCCAGATAGATACGCTTCTTTACATCTTCCGGTGCCAGCTTGGTTTCCTCTGCCAGACGCTGTACTTCCTCTTCCAGTTCCTCATCCGAAATCGCCAGTTCCTCTGCAGCAGCAATCGATTCCAGTGCCAGACGCAGCTTTACTTCATTCTCTGCGCGCTCCAGGTAAGTTGCCTTCAGCGAATCCTGATCCATGCCTGTATACTGGAGATACAGTTCCAGCGAAACGCCTTGGGTTTTCAGCTGATTTGCAAACTGGTTGAGAAGACTGTCTGCACGATGCTCAAACATACAATGTGGAATCGGCACATCTACCATATTGATCAGCTTCATAGTCACTTCACTCTCGAATGCCCGATCTGCTGCCGCTTCTGCATTTTCTTCCAGTTGCTTCCGAACATCTGCCTTCAATTCCTCTACTGTATCAAAATCAGAAGTATCCTTTACAAAATCATCGTTCAGTTCCGGCAGCTCTTCCCGTGAAATTTCATGCAGATGGCACTTGAACACCGCTTCCTTACCGGCATAGTCCTCCATCTGATAGTCCTCCGGGAAGGTAACATGCACTTCGAAATCCTCCCCAACATTATGTCCGCAGACCTGCTCCTCAAAGCCAGGAATAAACTGACCGCTACCCAGTTTCAGCTGATATTCTTCGCCTTTACCGCCTTCGAATGCCTCGTCACCAAAGAAACCTTCAAAGTCAATCTTGACATCGTCACCCATCTCTGCCGCCCGGTCATCCACCGATACTACCTTGGCATTGCGCTGACGCATTGCTTCGATTCGCTGGTTCACGTCCTCATCAGTTACATCATTGACGTGCTTCGGTACTTCGATACCCTTGTAGCCTTCGAGATGAACTTCCGGCTTTGTCACGCAGATAACCTTCATCGATACGCCTTCGCTCTTGCTTGCAGAAGTCACTTCTACCTTCGGCGTATCTACAATATCCAACGACTGCTCTACAATCAGAGCCGGCAGTTCATTGTTGAGCAGCGCATTGATCGCATCCTCATAAAATACGCCCTCGCCATAAATCCGTTCGCAGATGGCACGCGGTACTTTTCCCTTTCGGAAACCCGGGTGCGAAATATTCTTTCTCTGCCGCTGATATGCGCTCTCAACGGCTTTTTCAAAGCTCTCTGCATCGATCTCTACGACCAGTTCAGTCATATTTACATCTGTTTTTGTTGACGATTTCAAATTCATAATTTGGTGTCCTCCAATGTTTCCTCTTTCTGATATAAGGAAATTTTATTGATACATCCATGCACAAAGGGATGAGATGATTTTAGGCAATACCGCACAAAGACTATGCAGCATTACCTTCATGCATACGCATTTTATTATACCATATCCCTTTCATTTTGACCAGTCTATTTTTAGACTTCTCTTTTTTACACAATTTCTGCCACAAATTTTGGGCAAAATTGTAAATAATCACTAGATATCATATGCATTTCTGTTTCCTCATACGGTCCTTGAAATGCATAACTATGTCCCTTTCCATGAATATGACCATAGTAACACTGTTTAATTTGATATTGATGCAATACCTGCAAAATTTCATGATTCATAGAAGCCGCATAAATTGGCGGATAATGCAGAAACACAATCGGTTCCAATCCGGCACTGAGAGCCGAACGAATGGAAACCTCCAGCCGCTGCACCTCTCTGGCAAGAATTTTGGCATCCGCCGCTTCTCCCTGCATACTCACCCAACCCCGGGTACCACAAATTCCATATGACCCAAAGGCATAGTGATTATTATGCAAAATGGAAAAGGTGTCAAAGCCGTTGGCCGCAAAGAATTCCTCCATCTTTTTTTTCGATGTCCACCAATAATCATGGTTTCCCTTTAGCAAAATCTTCTGTCCGGGCAGCTGCTGGATAAAGGCAAAATCGGCTTCTGACTGCTGCAAAGTCATGCCCCATGAAAAATCGCCCGCCAGCACCACTGTATCCTCCGGCGCGATCTGCGCCCGCCAATTTTGCTCCAAGAGTTTCTGATAATCCTTCCATCCGCCAAAGATATCCATAGGTTTGTTAGGGACACCAAAGGACAGATGCAGATCCCCAATGGTAAATAACTGCATGAAGCCCTCACTCAGTTCAAATGCAGCTTTTGCAGCACAAACTGCTGCATCTCTGTCTTGTTAATGCTTTCGGTAAAGCGGCGGGGCTTGGTGCGCAGTGCTGCCAGCGAGGCAGGCACTTCCATACCAGAAACTTTGTGCAGCTGTTCTACCATATCGTATTCATCCGTACCATCCGCTGGTGCCTGCCCCAATGCCTCAAGGACACTTGCGCTGAATTTATACGGGCTGGCTGTAGAAGCAATTAATGTCTTTGTGGTATCCCCTGTTTCCTGGCGATAGGCTTCATAGACATGAACTGCCACTGCGGTGTGTGTGTCGCAGGTATAGCCATACTTCTCATAGATTTCGCAGATCGTTGCCTTTGTTGCCGCATCATCGCAGTAACCGCCATAGAACAGTTCCGCCATTTTCTGCTTTACATGGTCTGTCACTTCATAACGACCCGTCTCTGCCAGCGAAGTGAACCAGTTGCGAATCTGGGCATCATCCTCACCCGTCAGCAGATACAGCAGCCGTTCCAAATTGCTGGAAATCAGGATATCCATCGAAGGCGAGGAAGTGGCATAGAAGTCACGGTTCCGGTCATACACACCCGTGCGGATGAAGTCAGTTAGCACCTTATTGATATTCGAAGCGCAGATGAGTTTCCCAATCGGCACGCCCATGCACTTGGCATAGTATGCCGCCAAAATATTGCCGAAATTGCCTGTTGGTACCACCACATTCAACAGGTCGCCATAAGCGATCTCCCCAGATTCAGCCAGCGAAACATAAGTGGAGACATAATACACGATCTGAGGCACAAGTCTGCCCCAATTGATGGAGTTTGCGCTTGAAAATGTCATGCCGCCGGATTCCAGCTTCTGCTGCACCGCATGGTCGGTGAAAATCTGCTTTACGCCGCTCTGGCAGTCATCAAAATTGCCCTTTACAGCGCAGACAGTTACATTGTCCCCCTCCTGCGTCACCATTTGGCGTTTCTGCATATCGCTTACGCCCTCGACCGGATAAAAGACCATGATCTGCGTGCCCGGCACATCCTTAAATCCTTCCAATGCCGCCTTTCCGGTATCGCCGGAAGTGGCAACCAGAATCACGACCTTCTTATCCATATGCAACTTTTTCACGGCAGTCGTCAGAAAATAGGGCAGGATCTGCAGTGCCATATCCTTAAAAGCGCAGGTAGGGCCGTGCCATAGTTCCAGCATATAGGTTCCGTCAAAAAGATGGGCGATTTCGGCGATATTCTCCGTATCAAATGCCGTTTCTGTATAGGCACTTTCAGTACAGTAACGCAGTTCCGCCTCGGTAAAATCCGTCAAATATTTGGAGAACACATAGGCGGCTCGCTGGGCATATGTCTTGTCAGCGAGTGACTTCAGCTCTTCCATGGTCAGCGCAGGAATAGATTCCGGCACAAACAGGCCACCCTCATCCGAAATTCCCTGTGCAATTGCCGCAGCACTCTCTACGCGAATGCTACTATTTCTGGTACTTTTGTATAACACTGTTACCACCCTTTTCCTGGCAGCCGTCCTGCCTATAATATATAATTTGTATCTGTAAGCTCAAAGGCGTTTTCGTAGTAATCCATCTCCAAAAAGCGACCTTGATACAACGTCACACAGGCCACATCAAACCGCTTTTGCAAATTTTGATAAACCGGATGTTCCGCACACCAGATGGAAGCTGTTTTGATGAGTCGCTGTTTTTTTCCATAGGTAATCGTCTCTATACCCTGTACGATGCTGTCAGGTTTCCGAGTTTTGACCTCCACAAATGCCAGAAACGCTTCATTCTCTGCAATGATATCCAGTTCCCCGCCCCATATCCAAAAGTTCCGGGCGACAATATGATAGCCGGCAGCACAAAGCCAGCGGCATACGATATCTTCCCCTCTTTTTCCAATTTCAGTGGTGCGCATAGAACTTTTTCAAAAAGCTGGGTCGATGTGCTGGGCATGGGCCATAGGTTTCAAGTGCCGCATAATGCGCCTTTGTACCATAGCCCTTATGCTGCGCAAAGCCATACATGGGATACTGTCGATCCAACTCGTACAGCGTCCGGTCTCTGGTGACTTTCGCCAGAATGGAGGCAGCTGCAATCGAAGCGGAAGTGGCATCGCCCTTTACCACACATTCAGCCGGTACGGACAACGACGGAAGCCGATTGCCGTCCACGCAAACCAATCCCGGCAAAACAGAAAGTCCTTCCACGGCTCTCTGCATGGCAAGCATCGCAGCGCCCAGAATATTGTACTGTTCAATTTCTACCACCGTAGCCGAGGCAATATGATATGCTAGACATGAAGACAGAATCTGCGTGTACAGCTGTTCTCGCTTGGTTTCAGACATCTTCTTACTGTCGTTGAGACCTTCCAACAAGGGCTTTTCGGGATCCAAAATCACCGCTGCAGCATACACATCGCCCGCCAACGGTCCTCTGCCCGCCTCATCCACACCGCACAACAAAACGCCACCGTGCAGACGGGACGCTTCCTGATCCCAATCATACAGCTGCTGCGTATGTTGTTTTCTTTCCGCCTCTTTCATCACGCCTCCTGCATCGACTCCGGCAATTCCAAAGTGATCCTGCCCAATTTTCCACTGCGAAATTCATCCAGCAAGGTAATGGCGGCCCGTTCGGTGTTCACCTCTCCGCCGGAAACTAACATACCGCGCCTTTTTCCCAGCTGTTCCAACAGAGCAAACCCATCCGTCTGCATCTGTGTCACATCCGACAGCTTATACCGCTGCTGAAGCGCCTCAGGATAGCTTGCTGCCAAATGCTGAAGCAACAAGCTCGCCAATGCCTCCAAGTCCATGATATCATCATTGATGGCACCAGTAAATGCGAGCTTTTGCGCTGCTTTTTGATCGTCAAACTTTGGCCACAATACGCCCGGCATATCAAGCAGTTCCATATTGCTGCCGATCTTGACCCACTGTTTGGTACGAGTTACACCGGGGCGATCTTCCACTTTCGCCCGTTTTGCCTGCGCCATACGGTTGATAAAGGAGGACTTCCCCACATTTGGAATGCCTACGACCATCAGACGGATCGGTGTGCCAGCCGTACCTTGTGCCGTCCGCTTGGCAAGTAGATCTGGCAGCAGCTCTTCTCGCACAGCGGTGCCAAAACGATTGACACCTTTTCCATTGCGGCAGTCCATAGCTAACGCCACAACACCCTGTTTCCGATAGGCACGGAGCCATTGTTCTGTTGCCTTCGGGTCTGCCATATCCGCCTTGTTCAGAAGTAACAGACGTGGTTTTTTTCCCACCATCCGATCCATCTCCGGATTGCGGCTGCTCATTGGAACTCGTGCATCCAGGATCTCCACCACGGCATCCACCAGCGGCAGGCTTGCGGCAATCATGCGCCGGGTCTTTGCCATATGTCCCGGAAACCACTG
>CASDUD010000107.1 GCA_949283725.1 uncultured Ruminococcus sp. | reverse complement strand
AAAGAGGGTAAAAAGAGAATGCGCCAATTGGGCACTGTGGAAGTTCCACAAGAGGCATTTATGAGCGTTCTCAAACTGGACAGCGATAAATAAAAGAAAAGATTTGTGAAATTCTTGACAACCTAAGTCGAATTATGGTATACTAGTACCAAATAAGGTAGGTAAATTGCTTGTTAATTTGCTGGGCAAACGCGTGCGATGATGGTATACAACAAAGGATTCGACTTAGAAGGGAATGGATAACAATGAAAATTCGGGAAATTCAGGATGCAATTATGCAGCTTAAAAAGGTTCACGACTTTTGCATTTTGGCACACAGCTATCAGACGAGTGATATTCTGGAAGTAGCAGATTTCACAGGGGATTCCTATGCGTTGAGTCTGAAGGCAAAGGATATGCCGCAGAAAAATATTTTACTATGCGGTGTTCGATTTATGGCAGAAACAGTTAAGATACTTTCTCCGCAAAAAAATGTCTATCTTTCCAATCCTGATGCAGGTTGTCCGATGGCAGAACAAATGGACAAGGAATTCATCCATGAGATCAAGCGGCAGTATCCAGATCATACGGTGGTTGCCTATATCAATACAACAGCGCAGCTGAAAACCATTTGTGATGTTTGTGTTACCTCTTCCTCTGCGGTGCAGATTGTATCCAAGCTGAATAATGACAAAATTTTATTTATCCCGGACTGCAATCTGGGCGCCTATGTGCAAGCACAGCTGCCAATGAAAAAAATCAAGCTATTACAGGGTGGATGTCCTATTCATGCAGCTGTTTCTGCGAATGAGGTCGCAGCTGCTAAGGCACTACACCCAAATGCCAAACTGCTGGTGCATCCAGAATGTCGACCGGAAGTCTGCGAAAAAGCAGATTATGTTGGTTCTACTTCTGGAATCATGCAATATGCAAAGCAGTCTACGGCACAAGAATTTATCATTGGAACAGAAATTAGTATTGCAGAAACATTACAGATGGAATGCTTGGATAAACAATTCTATCCATTGTCCCAGCGGCTTATTTGCGACAATATGAAAGCCACTACTTTGATGGATATTTACCACTTGCTAAATGACGGAAAAGGAACAGCCATCGAACTGGATGATAGAACAATTGCAAAGGCGCGTCTATGTATAGATCGTATGATCGAACTGGGAGGCTGATGGTATGACGTTTGTTCCTTCGGCGTTTCAATATTTGTTATTCGATTTAGACGGTACACTAACTGATTCTGGGGAAGGAATACTCCGCTGTGTACGATACGCACTCCAAAAATGTGGCAAACCAAATATAGAAGATAAAGCGTTGCAGTCTTTCATTGGACCGCCTTTGCTGGATTCCTTTCAAAATGTCTGTAGGATGTCCTTAGAAGAGGCGAAATATGCCGTTTCACAATATCGGGAACGCTTTGCCAGAATTGGAATGTTTGAAAACTCTGTTTATGAGGGAATTCCAGTGCTTTTACAACAACTGCAAGCAAGTGGCTATACATTGGCGATTGCAACATCAAAGCCAGAAATTTTTACGCGAAAAATTCTGACACATTTTCATCTTTCTTCTTATTTTACTGTCGTAGCCGGAAGTAATATTCAAAAGGAAGGTGAAACAAAGGCAGATATTATTCAGCTGGTGTTTCAGAGACTGGGTCTTACCTCGGACGATCTTGCTAAAGCGGTGATGATTGGCGATCGAAAATATGATATCATAGGTGCCAAGGCGTGCGGTATTCCATGCGTTGGCGTTTCTTATGGTTATGCACTAGCAGGTGAATTGGAAGCCTATCATGCAGACCGTATCGTTTCATCTGTAACTGAGTTGGCAGCGTTGTTTTTGGAAAAATAGTTTTTCATACATAATGGCGTTTCTGAACATCGACAACGCCATCTTCCATGCGTATCAATGAAAGGAATTTTTATGGAAGAGTTTAGCCGAACAGAGATGTTATTAGGTTCCCAGGCGATGCAAAAGTTACGGGAAGCAAGAGTTGCAGTTTTTGGTGTAGGCGGTGTAGGCGGCTATGCCATAGAAGCACTGGCAAGAAGCGGTATAGGGACCTTGGATATCGTAGACAAAGACTATGTTAGTCGTTCCAATCTCAACCGGCAAATCATTGCTACGCAAGAAACCATAGGAAAGCTAAAAGTAGATGCTGCAGAAATGCGGATCCATCATATCAATGCTGCTTGTAACGTTCGAAAATTTCCAGTGTTTTTTTCG
>CASDUD010000106.1 GCA_949283725.1 uncultured Ruminococcus sp. | reverse complement strand
GACGCTGACGCTGTTTTATGCCATGACCATCATCATCACCAGCTATCGGCTGCTGCGGCACTTCCGGCTAAAGGGCATTGCGCTGTATCTGCCGCTGCTGCTGATCTCGTTTCACCCGACCTTCATTCTCTTTTCAGGCAGCATCAACAACGATATCCTCTCCGTTGCCTTTGTGGTGGGTGCCATGTTCTGTACCATCCGCTGGTATGACAACCAAACGCTGCCGGGACTTCTGAAAATTGCCCTCTGTGTAGGACTGGGCATGATGACAAAAATGTCCTCCGCCCTGGTTGCCATTCCGATCGCCGCCGTCTTTTTGGTGGTATTGGTGCAGCGACTGCGGCAGAAGAGGTGGCGTATTTTCGGGGAATACGGTCTTTTTCTGCTGGTGTGCGCCCCACTAGGCCTTTGGTATCCCGTGCGCAATCTCATCCGGTTTGGCGTCCCCATCAATTATGTGCAGGAACTGCCGGTGACGACTTTCCAGTATCTGGGGCATATGTCGTTCTGGGATCGTATCCGGGACTTTTCCGCCCACCAGTTTGAGAGCGTCTATGAGCAGTGGACGACCAACGGCAGCAGCTACAACGAGTACAACCCGCTGATTGCGGTGATGAAAAATGCGGTCTTTGGGGAATATATCAACGAAGGATGTTTTTCGGATACAGCCGCAGGGGCATTTTATGTCCATGTGGGAGAAGTGCTGTTCTGGCTCAACGTAGTGCTGGCGGCGGCGGCGCTGATTGCAATGCTGGTTTTCTGTTTTCGGAAGTGCAGCCTTTCGCCCGTGCCAAAATATTTCCTGGTGGGCTTTTCGCTGTTCCAGCTGGTCAATCTCTACACCCTTTCTTACCAGTATCCCTTCAGCTGTTCCAGCAACTTCCGCTATATCATGCCCACCTGTATCATTGGGGCAATTTTCCTGGGCGTGACGGTACAGCAATGGCAAAGCAGCGGTAAAACGGTGGGAAAAGTGCTGTCTTATGGGATGCTTGCTATGGGACTGCTTTTCGCTTGCCTGGTATTTTTCATTTACCAGGGTGTGGGACTTTACGCCAGCTAAGCGCCTGCCAATTGCGCAAAAAAGGAGAGCAGACAGGATCCTGTCCAGCTCTCCTTTTTGTTTTTGGGGGTATGTGCCTAAAAATATGTGCAGCTTATCCTCTGGACGGCATCACACTAGCGAGTGCGCCTGCGAGTCCCGACAGCGGCATGGTCTGGAGCCAAATGCGGCCAGGACCGGTGACGATTGTATTAAAAAATCCTTCACCGCCCAGCAGCATATTGCCTACGCCCTTGACCGTCTCGACGCTTAAGGAACACGTTGCCTCCATGGCGGCGAGATTGCCCGTGTCTACAACCATCGACTGACCCGGCGCCAGGTCATAGGAGACAAGGCTGCCGTCAATTTCCAGAAAGAGCATCCCGCTGCCGGTAAACTTCTGCATCAAAAAGCCCTCACCGCCGAAAAAGCCGCTGGCAATGCGCTTCTGGAAGAAGAGTTCATAGTTTACACCAGCTTCCGAGGCTAGGAAGGAGGATTTTTGGGCAACGATCTGGCGTTGCGGGGAAATCTGTACCGGCATAATTTCCCCCGGAATGGAGGAAGCGAACGCGATCATGCCCGGCGTGTTCCCCTGGCAGGTGTAGATGTTCTGGAACATGGCTTCACCCGTGAAAGCGCGGGAGAACATCTTCCCCAACCCCCCGCCTTTGGTCTGCATTTGAAGATTCGGGGTCATCCATGTCATAGCACCCTTTTGGCATAGCACGGATTCGCCTGGCTGCAACTGCATGGTGACAACCGGATATGGCTGCCCTTGAATTTGATACTGCATAAATTTTTCCTCCTGCGGCAATACCACCCACGTTTTCTTGGTATTGTCCTATATTATAAGAATTTCGTCAAAATGCCCTGGATGGGGCATCTGCTTTTATTATAGCATAGAATTATATGGTTTGGCAAGGAAATGTTGCAGTATAAAAATGTGAAATACCCTAGAAACAGTAGGACACAGTGTGCCCGTACCTGGATGCGGCGTATTTATTGTAGCGGTTGTTCCCGCAGCGGCTGTACCTGAATGTTGCAAAAGACGGTGACCGCCACCGCTGCCCTGGG
>CASDUD010000105.1 GCA_949283725.1 uncultured Ruminococcus sp. | reverse complement strand
GCAAAGTTCAGTGAGAACAAGTTTCGCCCCTTATCAAACACCAACGTCTTTGCCGTGTTAAGATATTTGGGTTGACTGTCATCCATCACTCTGCCGCCAAATCCAATAACCATGCCCTTTGTATCTACAATGGGAAATATCACGCGGTTGCGGAAGGCATCAAAAAGTGTTCCTTTCTTTGAGCGGTGTGTCACATCAGCTGCTAGCAGCTCCTCCTCTGAGAATCCTTTTTTCTGTAGAAACTTGGTGAGCGTATCCCAAGCGTCGGGCGCAAAACCCAGTCCATATTTTCGGATAGTCTCTGGGCGAATCTGCCGCTGCATCAGGTATGCCAGCCCCTGGCGATTCTCTCCAGAAACTAGATATCGATAGTAAAAGTTGGCCGTCTCTCGATTGATGGCATAAATTCTCGCCCGCATCTGGGTGCGTTGGTCAGTCTCCCGATCATCTGGGATTTCTAAGCCGCTACGCTCTGCTAGCAACTTAACTGCATCGGAAAACTCTAAATTTTCTATCCGCTTGACCCAACTGATGACATCGCCGCCCGCACCGCATCCAAAACAGTAAAAACTCTGTGTATCGGGAAATATGGTGCAGGAGGGTGTTTTTTCTGAGTGAAACGGGCAGTTACAGACAAGATTTCTGCCACGCCGCTGGAGGTGGGCGTAATTGGCTGCAATGGTTTCTATCGGACAAACAGTGCGAAGCTGCTCTAAAAATTCGGAACTGTACCGCATAAAATCACCACCTTTTTAAAGCTACCAAACTGCAAAAACAACTCATTTCCAACTCTTTGGAATAAACAATTCCTGATAGAGATCAACAGCAAACGCATCACTCATCCCGGAAATATAGTCGCACACAGCACGGTGGGCATCTTCTTGTTCAGCAATATTCTGGTACTCTTCTGGCAGCTGCTCGGTATGGGAAATAAAGTGTTCATAGAGCATTTCAATCAGCAACTTCGCCTTGTGCTCTTCCTGTTTGGCAATGGGATTATAATAAACCCGTTCGAACATAAACTGGTGCAGCTTATCATGCATTGCCTGAATATCCGGTGCCATGCCGATTTGGGCAGACCCGTGTGCCACAACAGCACCTACCAATGTGGTAATACGTTGCGTTTTGGTACTGCCCAGTACTTCCACTACATCCGAAGGCAGCTCGTCCTTATGTAAAATATGGGCGCGAATAGCATCATCAATATCATGGTTTATGTAGGCAATACGGTCAGCAACACGTACAACATTGCCTTCCTTAGTGGCAGCAATGCGGTTGGTGTGGCAGAGTATACCATCCCGAACTTCTTCGGTCAGATTCAACCCCTTGCCGGCTTTTTCAATGCAATCGACCACCCGCAAGCTCTGTTCATAGTGGTGATAGCCATGGGGACATATGCGATTTAAGATGGATTCGCCGCTGTGTCCAAAGGGAGAATGTCCTAAGTCATGACCAAGCGCAATCGCTTCTGTCAAGTCCTCATTGAGTCGCAGTGCCCGAGCAATGGTTCGGGCAATCTGGGACACTTCCAGCGTATGTGTCAGCCGTGTGCGATAATGATCGCCGGCAGGTGAGAGGAATACCTGAGTCTTTCGTTTAAGCCGCCGAAAAGAGTTGCAATGAAGGATACGATCTCGATCCCGCTGGAATGCCGTGCGATAAGGACAAGGTGTTTCCGGTATCTTTCGACGGGCATGGCCTATATTAGGGCAGGCATCTGCGCAGAGTATCTGTAGTTCTAATTGTTCTGTTTGTTCTCGAATCGTCATGGCAGGAACCTCCTTTTGATACATTTCGACTTCCATTTATACATACGCAGGATATGTCAAAAAACCCTTCTTTTTTCGAAGAAATTTTTTAAAAAACATATGAAAACGCTGGACTGTATAAAAATATTTTTATACATATTGGATTTTCAACTTCTCGTATACGATTTCCATGATCTTCTTTCTTTCCCATGGCTCAAAAAGAATCAAATGACTTAGAAGCATCTCATCTATATATTTTCTCGATGCGCCCCCTGTTATTTCATCACGTAGGATTTGTTGTATGAAATGAGAAGCATGGTGGATTTCGAGATCTCCGATTTCACAACCAATAGAATGATTGTCTATGAACTTGTAGTAATTGATACATTTTATACGTACTTTTTGTGCATTATACAGTTCCAACCAAACTGCAATCGTATCCTCATTGATTTGAATTTGGTAGACAACAGCATCTTCTAGTGGAATGTCATATATTGTACCTATGAAAATCACCTTCTCAATGTACGCGCCTTAAGAAGCTTTTTCCTTTGCGCTGGGTATTTTATATTTTAAACGCAGGTACCTATGCATTTTTTTCAGCTTCGGCAAAGTCTGCATACTGCAATGCTCCAACTGATAGCGTTACTTTCCCATTTGTTAATTCTGTCAATTCCTTTTGCAATATATCCCAATAAGTATCTCGCACTAGTAGTTGGAGTGTCACATCTTCCGCAAAAATTGTATCTGTCTGAATTAACTCTTTCTGGGGCAGATGGTACAGAATCTTTCCATACAGCGTATAGTCTGTCCGGATGGAAACGGGGTAACAGGGGCACATAATTTTTTGCTGTGCTGCATCTACTGCTAAAGCGGCACTGTGGGAATAGGCACGAACCAATCCATTGGCTCCCAGCAGTATACCGCCAAAATATCGTGTTACAACGCAACAGACATCCGTTAGCTGCTTTTTTTGCAGAACGTCCAGCACAGGCACACCGGCAGTACCCTGTGGCTCACCATCATCGGAATAACGGGAAGCATTCCCGGCTCGAAGCACATAGGCATAGACGTT
>CASDUD010000104.1 GCA_949283725.1 uncultured Ruminococcus sp. | reverse complement strand
AACCGCACGGCTGGCGATGTACGCCATTATTTTGACAAGTTCGGCGGCAACCTCGGCACAACGGGGTGTGTCTCCTTTATGTTCAGCGAAAAAGGCATTGTACTCATTGAAAATACCGGGCTGGACGAAGATCAGGTGATGGAGGATTGTTTTGCGTTTGATGCAGACGATTTTTCCATGGACGATCCGGAAGTGATCGAAGTTTCCTGCGCCCCGTCGGCGCTTCGCGGCCTGCGAGAAGGGCTGACGGAAAAGGGATATCATATCCTGTCGGCAGAGGTAATGCAGATCCCAGCGACTTATACCACGTTGGAGGACGAGGAGTCCATCAAGAAAATGCGGCTCCTGTTGGAACATCTTGAAGACAATGATGATGTGCAGAATGTGTACCATAACTGGAGTATGCCGGAGGAATAAGACGGCGAATGTGGAAATGAGGAGATCTGCATGAAAAAATATTTTTTGTGTATCATTTTTCCCTGCTTCTAATTGGCTATATCCCACAAGGCGAACGGTTTGCGATAGGTAATGTGAATATCTGTCACCTCACGAACAGTGGTTGAACCGTTGGAAAAGCTGCATCCAATATATAGGGCATTTGGGCAGAATCGAAATATTACCATACATAGAAAGGAAATTATATGCAATTTCAAGAACTGAACTTATCACAGCCACTTTTAAAGGCGGTAGCACAGATGGGATTTACTGAGATGACAGAGATTCAGGAAAAGACCATCCCGCTGTTGCTGGAAGGAAAGGATGTCATCGGGAAATCCAACACCGGCACCGGCAAGACAGCGGCATTCAGCCTGCCCATCCTGGAACAGATGCAGCCGGAGGATAGTGACCATGTCTACGCCTTGATCCTATGCCCGACACGGGAACTGGCGATGCAGGCGTGTGATGAGATCCGCAAGTTTGCACGGTATAAAAAATATATTCGTCCGGTGGCAGTCTATGGCGGCGCCAGCATGGAACGACAGATCCATCAGCTGAAAAATGGTGCCAACCTCGTAGTCGGCACGCCGGGACGGGTACTCGACCATCTTCGCCGCCGAACGCTGAAACTTGACCGGCTGAAAACCATCGTGCTGGATGAGGCGGACGAAATGCTGAACATGGGCTTTCGAGAGGACATCGAAACAGTTTTGGCACAGATTCCTCAAGAACGGCAGACGGTACTGTTTTCCGCTACGATGCCGCCTACCATTCTCGCCATCACCAAGCAGTACCAGACCGATCCGGTGATGGTACAAATTCAAAGTGCCCACCGTACTGTGGATGCCATTGCGCAATATTATGTGACTGTTCCAATGGGGCGTAAGACAGATGCGCTGCAGCTGCTCCTGCTGGATAAACAGCCCAATTCTGCGATGATTTTCTGCAACACCAAAAAAATGGTGGATGAACTCACTGAGTCGCTTTGCCAACGGGGATTCCCGGCGGTGGGGCTGCATGGAGATATGAAACAGCTTCAGCGCACCCAGGTGATGAATGGTTTTAAAAGCGGCAGAAATACGATTCTTATTGCCACCGATGTGGCGGCGCGAGGGATTGATGTAAAAGGCGTGGATGCTGTATTCAACTACGATCTGCCCCAGGATCATGAGTACTATATTCACCGCATTGGCAGAACTGGCAGAGCTGGCAAGACGGGAACCGCCTATAATATCCTCAGCGGCCGAAAGCAAGAGTTAGAGATGCGGGATATCTCCCGGTACACAAAGGCAGAAGTGACGGAAATT
>CASDUD010000103.1 GCA_949283725.1 uncultured Ruminococcus sp. | reverse complement strand
AGTGGTTCGACGCTCCAGACGGAAGTCCTCTGCGTGCGCGGTCATGCGCTGGAATATGTGCTGGAGAGTACGGAGATCCTTAGCCGCACCGCTCGGCCGGTGGGCTATGTCTCGATGGACTATGACCAAGATGGCACAGTGGAGATTCCGGTGCAGGAGGCCTTTCCCGGTTATGCGAGTGACTCGTCGGAACAGGTGCGGCTCACAAAGTTTCTGGTGGTCTCCGGCACAACCCTCGCCGAACAGGCACGGGGGTATTTCAGCCTCAGTGACGGCTGCATTTTTCTGTTGCCGCCGAGCTGGTATGGAACGGTGACGGCGATGGTAGACAGCTTAAGCGGCGATCTGATGTTTTGCCGCTATGCCGGGTCGATTGAGGATTCGACTGAGGTACTGCTGCGCTATAGCATGGTGCAGGAGACGGAATTGCAGGAGGAACGGCTGTCGGACGGCTATCTATTGCTCCACACCCGGGGCAAGGCAGCATATTATATGCAGGCGGTCTCCACAGAGGATGTGCTGGCACTGCCGTGGGAGACGCTGATGGCAAGATTTCTATTTTTGAGTTAAGGCGGCTTTGCACGCCATATGCTTGCTCGTTTTGCGTCATATTTCAAAAAATGCTCGTGGGTACGCAACGTATTGACTCGGCTTTTTGTTTCATCTGACGAAAGATCGGCAGCGCATCTGACGCTGGCGCTTGCGCGGTGTTGCCTTAGAGGACGCCGCTCTAGCACAATTGTTTTGAATATATATGGCAGAATGGCACGCACACCAGCCGGCTTTTCAGCGGCGGCGCGTTCGCTGAAAAATGGGTGGAAATAGGGTGCGGGGTCGTCCGAGAGAAGGAGTCGATAAACGCATGAAACGGATTTTGGTTTGTGAAGATGAGGACGTGATCCGGGACTTTGTGGTGATCAACCTCAAGCGCGCCGGATATGATGTAGTGGATGTGGGCTGCGGCGAGGATGCGCTGGCAGTCTTTGAGACAGAGCATGGTGATTTTGACATTGTGCTGCTGGACATTATGATGCCGGGCATCGATGGCTTTACCGTCTGCAAAAAGCTGCGGGAAAAGAGTTCGACCATCGGCATTATCATGCTCACCGCCCGTACACAGGAGATGGATAAGGTCAGCGGTTTGATGTATGGGGCAGACGACTATATCACAAAACCCTTTTCGCCGTCGGAGCTTACGGCACGGGTCGATGCCATCTATCGCCGGGTGTGTATGAGTTTCATCAAGGATGAAACTTCTACGCTGATCGAGAGCGGTCCGTTTACGTTGAATTTAAAGAGCCGCACGGTGACGAAAAATGGCAAGCTGATCGACCTGACCCAGGTGGAGTATCAAATTATGGAATACTTCCTCCAAAATCAGAACACAGCACTCGATCGTGCCAGCATCCTCAATCATATCTGGGGCGATGGGTATTTTGGTGATGACAAGATCGTGGATGTCAACATCCGCCGCATTCGCATGAAGATTGAAGAGGAACCGAGCAAGCCCCATTATATCACCACCATCTGGGGCTATGGGTATAAGTGGAATGACAAATAAAAGCCGCCGGAGTGCCTCGGAGAAAAAAGGTTCCATCACTCGCCGATGGATATGGAATAACCTGGGCATTATTGGACTGGTGCTGTTGGTTCTGGACTTTGCCTTTATCTACGCCATCCAGAGCTATTACTACGGGGCGTCGGAGCAATATCTTTCAACGAAACTCAGTTCTGTCACCGGCGTGCTGAGCCGCTATGCCCAGGATGCCGACAGCAGTTTTTCCTCGGAAATGCGCAGCACGATTGAGAATTTCTCTGATAAAGACAAGATGGAACTGATGGCCATCAATGCGCGGGGTCGGGTGGTGCTCACTTCGTCCGGCTTTACCCCCGCCGAGGGGGTGTCGATGCCGGATTATGAGCGAGCCATGGACGGCGAGGACGGTTATTGGATGGGGAAGATCGATGGTGAAACCGTAATGGCAGTCTGTGTGGATATTTCGGACATCAACACGGAGTACAACGCCATTCGAGTGGTAGCCTCTCTGGAACAGGTGGAACAGACGGTGCGGATGTATATGCTGGTGCTGTCTACCGTCTGTCTGAGCATTTTGCTGCTGTTGCTGGTAACGGGGCTGTATTTCATTCAATCTATCGTGCGCCCCATCAAGCAAATCAGTGCTACCACACGAAAATTTGCAAAGGGCGATTTTTCCCTGCGTATTGAGAGTCACAGCCATGATGAAATCGGAGACTTGTGTGTATCCATCAACCAGATGGCCGATGAACTTTCAAATACAGAGAATATGAAGAATGAGTTCATCTCCTCCGTCTCTCACGAACTGCGCACCCCACTGACCGCCATCAAGGGCTGGGCAGAGACGATGTGCCTTGAGCCGGATCCTGATACGGTACAGCGGGGCGTCCATGTCATCGTGAATGAAACCGAGCGGCTCTCGGAGATGGTGGAGGAGCTGCTCGACTTTTCCCGGATGCAAAGCGGTCGGTTTTCACTTCAATGCGCTACTATGGACGTGCTGGCAGAACTCGGCGATGCCGTACTGATCTATACGGAAAAGGCGAAGCGGGACAATATCCGTATCATCTATCAGGAACCCGATATGCTCCCCTTTGTGTATGGCGATAAGAACCGCATTCGCCAGGTGTTTATCAACGTCATCGACAATGCCATCAAGTATTCCAACCCCGGAAGTACGATCACCATCAGTGCCGAAGAGGTGGGGACGATGATCCAGGTGACGATCACGGACAACGGTGTGGGCATCAGCGAAGCAGACCTGCCCCGGGTGAAGGATAAATTCTTCAAAGCGAACCATACGCGGCGCGGTTCCGGCATTGGTCTGGCGGTGGCAGATGAAATTATTTCTATGCACGGCGGGATGCTCGACATCACCAGCGAGCTGCACGTGGGGACGAATGTCACCATTACGCTGCCCACCGAGCAGCATTCCCGAAAAATCAGCTGAACCATAGGTGCCGATATATCCGGTGCCAGGAAGGATCTATGAGAATATGGCAAAACAACCGAGAGAAAATCCAAAGCATATGACCAAAATCGGCGGCCAGGCGTTGATTGAAGGCGTGATGATGAAAGGCGCCGATACCGGTGCCATGGCGTGCCGGCTGCCGGATGGGACGATTGATGTGGAGACATGGCCGGAGAATAACGGTAAGCATATGCCCTGGCATCGAAAGTGTCCGCTGGTGCGGGGCAGCTTTAACTTTGTGCTGTCGATGCGGGACGGCTATCGATGCTTGACCAAGTCGGCAGAAAAGCAGATGCCGGCGGACGGCGAGGAAGAAGAGGAAGAGGAACTTTCTAAATTTGAACAGTGGCTCGACGACAAACTCGGCGACAAGCTGTTTGGCATCATCATGACCATTGGCATGGTGTTGGGCATTGCCTTGGCAGTGGTGCTGTTTGTGGTGCTGCCCAAGTGGCTCATTGGTACGCTCATTGCCCATACGCCCATCTCTGATGACAGCCGCTTTGTGCGTTCTCTTTTGGAAGGGATTATCAAGATTGCACTGTTTCTGGTGTATATGGGACTGACGGGCTTTATGAAAGATATCCGCCGCACCTATGAATACCATGGGGCAGAACATAAAACGATTGCCTGCTATGAGGCAGGCGAGGAACTGACGGTGGAAAATGTGAAAAAGCACACGCGTTTTCACCCCCGCTGCGGCACGAGTTTTATCTTTATCACCTTAATTGTCAGTATTTTGGTGATGTGCATTGTGCCTGTATACCAGGTGCTGCCACGCGTGATCATCAGCATCCTGTTGTTGCCATTGGTGGTGGGGATCTCCTATGAATTCATCCGCATCGCCGGCCGGAGCAACAACTGGCTGACAAGGGCGTTGTCCTTCCCGGGGCTGCAAATCCAGCGCATCACCACCCGAGAACCGGATGCCTCGCAGATCGAATGCGCCATTGCGGCACTGAAGCCATGCATTCCGGAGGATCTGGAGGATGACAAGTGGTGAGCCAAATATCCAAAACGCCGGCGCAGCTGCGAAAGTGGATGCAGCAGCAACTGGCGGACGGCGGTATCGAGTCTGCGGACTTTGAGAGCCGCATTCTGGTGGAACAGGTGCTGGATCTGCCCCACGGCGCACCGCTGCCGCAGACACCGCTGACGCCTGCCCAGCGGGAAAAGGCAGAAACAATGGTACAGCGGCGGCTGAGTCACACGCCTTTACAGTATCTTTGTGGATCGTGGGATTTTTTTGGTTTGACGTTTGCCGTGGGCGAAGGCGTGCTAATTCCTCGCCCGGACACCGAGACACTGGTGGAAACAGTGCTTTCGCTGCGCCGGGGTGCCCCAAAAACGCATCTGCTCGACTTGTGCAGCGGGACGGGCTGTATCCCAGCGGCGACCGCCCAGCACCTGCCTAGTGTGACGGGGGCGGCACTCGAAAAGCATTCGGCGGCGATAGGCTATCTGGCACAAAATCTGCGCCGCCATGCGCCGCAACTTTTGTGTGTGCAGGGGGATGCGTGCGACCCGCCGGCACAGCTGCTTGCGGAAAAGTACGATGTCATCACTTGCAACCCGCCCTATCTTACGGCACAGGATATGCAACGGCTCCAACCGGAAGTCGCTTATGAGCCGGAGACGGCACTCTTTGGCGGAAAAGACGGCCTTTTTTTCTATGTCCATCTGACACCGCTATGGAAACCTGCGCTGAAGCCGGGCGGCTGGCTGGTCTATGAAGTGGGTGCCGGACAAGCACAGGATGTGGCGGAGATCTTGGCACAAAATGGCTTTCAGGCGGTGGATGTGCAAAAGGATTTATGCGGTGTGGCGCGCGTGGTGCTGGGACAGCGATAACAATCCGCTGGGCGGAAAGCGACCTGCGGTGTTGCCTTACATATTACTATATTATGGAATTTTCATACAGGAAAGGAGCCATCTATGGCAAAATCGGATACCAAAAAGAAAGTGGCGGCGGAAATGCCCGCTACCGAAGAGGAGAAAAAGAAGGCGCTGCAAAATGCCATCAATCATATTACGAAGGTGTATGGCAACGGAGCCATTATGCGTCTGGGCGACAGTCGGGATACCCTTGATGTGGAGGGCATCCATACCGGTTCTATTATGCTGGATATGGCACTGGGTGTCAACGGCGTGCCGAGAGGGCGTATTGTGGAGCTGTATGGGCCGGAGAGTTCTGGTAAGACAACAGTGGCATTGCACATCATTGCCGAGGCGCAGAAAAATGGCGGCGAAGTGGCGTTCATCGACGTGGAACATGCCCTCGACCCGACCTATGCGGAGGCACTGGGTGTGAATATTGACGAACTGCTCGTCTCACAGCCGGACAGCGGGGAACAGGCACTTGAAATTGCAGAGGCACTGGTACGCTCCGGTGCTATTGATGTACTGGTCGTAGACTCCGTGGCGGCACTCACCACCAAGGCAGAGATCGACGGTGAAATGGGTGACAGCCACGTGGGTCAGCTGGCACGGCTGATGTCCCAGGCGATGCGTAAGCTCACCGCAGTCATTTCCAAATCGAAGTGTGTGGCCATCTTCATCAACCAGGTGCGTGAAAAAATTGGCGTGATGTACGGTAATCCAGAGGTGACTCCCGGCGGACGGGCGCTGAAATTCTATGCATCCGTTCGTATGGAGGTGCGCCGGGGCGAGCAGATTAAGGACGGCTCCACCGTCATCGGCAACCGCACGAAAGTGAAGATTAGCAAGAATAAGGTGGCACCGCCCTTCCGGGAATGCGAGTTTGATATCCTCTACGGTCAGGGCATCTCCCATACCGGCGAGGTGGTCGATATTGCGACACAGCTGGGCATTGTGAAAAAGGGCGGCGCCTGGTATAGCTATCAGGATCAGAAACTTGGCCAGGGACGGGAGAACGCCAAAAAGACGCTCGAAGAGAACCCTGAACTGATGCAGGAGATTGAAACGGAGATCCGCAAGCACGAGGATGAACTGATGGGTGTGTCCCGCAAGGGAAAGAAGCAGTCGAAGCTGGAAGAAGCGGCGGCGGCAGCGGCAAAGGCCGGTGAGCCAGTCGCTGAGGCGGATACAGCGGAGACGGCGGCAGACGAGTCCCCTGCCAGCTTTACCCCGGCGCAGGATGACCCATCGTTGGAAGTCAGTGCGGAGGATGATTTCGAAGAGTTTGATCCTACATGAGCACACGGGAAGATTTTACGCCGGAGAGGATGCCCCGCACGATCGATCAGGTGTGCCCCTATAAGGGAAATACCTGGAAACTGTCGTTTGCGGACGCACCGGATGAACTGGTGTTTCTCCATGTTTCGGTGGTACAGCACTGCCAGTTGCAGGCGGGCATGACGCTCACGGCGGCGCAGTGGACACGGGTGCGGCGGCTGGAGACGTTTCGCAAGGCGTATCAGCATGCCTGCTATCTGCTTGACCAGCGGGGGTATAGTTATCAAGGCCTTTTCCGTAAGCTGACCCCTAAGTATGAGGAGGCGGTGTGCTATGCGGTGGTGAATCGGCTGGTGAAGAACGGTTTGCTCAACGATTGGCGATATGCGGAACAGGCGGCGCATTACTACGTGGAGACCAAGAAATTTGGCTTTCGGCGCGCGTATCAGGCGATGCGGGCAAAGGGACTGCTGGACGAACAGATCCGGGCAGCACTGGCACCGTATGCCGACCGTATGACGGAGATCTTACAGACGTTGGTGACGGGCAGGTTTGCCCCATATTTTGCCGATCCCGCCGACCGGAAGCAGGTGGAAAAGGGTAAGGCGGCACTCGTGCGCCGGGGCTATGGCTTTTCGGAGATCCAACAGGCACTTGTGGCGGCGCATGATGAGGAAAAATAGGAGGAGAAAAATTATGCCAATTCGAGTAGGCATGGTATCGCTGGGCTGTTCGAAGAATCTCGTCGATTCCGAACGGATGCTGGCGAAACTGAAGGCGCATGGCTATCAGCTGGTAGTTGAGCCGGGCGAGGCGGAGATCGCTGTGGTCAATACCTGCGGCTTTATCCAGTCCGCCAAGGAAGAGGCGATCGAAACGATTTTGGAACTGGGACAGCTCAAGCGGGAGGGAACGCTCAAAAAGATCATCCTCACCGGCTGTCTCACCGAACGCTATCGAGAAGAGGCGGCGGAACTGTTTACTGAAGCCGATGCGGTGGTGGGCGTCGGTGATGAAAAGGATATCGTGGACATTCTCGACCATGTGCTGGCGGGCGAACGGGTGGTTCAGTTTGCGCCGAAAAAAGAGATGCCGCTGACCGGTGCACGCATCATCACGACCCTGCCCTTTTTCGCCTATCTGAAAATTGCGGAGGGCTGTTCCAATGCCTGTTCCTACTGCGCCATCCCCCGGATTCGGGGGGCGTACCGCAGTGTGCCCATGGAAGATGTGCTGGAGGAAGCGCAGTGGCTGGCGGCGCATCATGTGACAGAGCTGATCGTCGTGGCGCAGGATACCACGCGCTATGGGGAGGATCTCTATGGCACTTCAAAGCTACCGGAACTCCTGCGAAAGCTCTGCCAGATTGATGGCATTCGCTGGGTGCGGGTGCTGTACTGCTATCCGGAACGGATTACGGATGCGCTGCTGGATGTTTTTGTGGAAGAAGAAAAGATGGTGCCCTATATGGACATCCCGATTCAGCACTGTGACGGGGAGATCCTGCGGCGGATGCACCGCCCTGGCGATGAAGCCACCCTGCGCAAGCTGATCGCGCACATCCGGGAAAGAGTGCCGGAGATGACGCTGCGCACCACGCTGATCACGGGGTTTCCCGGTGAGACGAAGGAACAGTTCAATCGGCTCGGCGATTTTGTGCAGGAGATGCAGTTCGACAAGCTGGGCTGCTTTGCCTATTCCGAGGAAGAGGGCACCCCGGCAGCGGCATATGCGGATCAGGTGGACGAGGAAGTGCGTGCCCACCGGGCAGATATTCTGATGGAGCAGCAGGCGGAAGTCAGTGCGGCGAAAAATGCGCAGAAGATCGGCCAGCGTATGACTGCGGTCGTCGAAGGGTATGATAAATATGCTGGTTGCTTTTTCGGCAGAACGGCCGCCGATGCGCCGGATATCGATGGAAAGGTGTTCATCAAGAGTGAACAGAAACGTCTGCGGCTGGGGCAATATATTACGGTAGAAGTGTTCGATACGCTGGACTATGACCTGCTGGCGGAGGAGGTGCCCGATGAATCTGCCGAATAAACTCACACTTTTACGGGTGCTGCTGATCCCGGTGTTCCTGGTGATGATCTATGTGGAGGCCATCTCCTATCATTTTTTGTGGGCACTGGTGGTCTTTGCGGCGGCCTCTTTTACCGATATGCTCGACGGAAAGATCGCCCGAAAGCGGGGGCTTGTGACCAATTTTGGAAAATTCCTAGACCCGCTGGCGGATAAGGTATTGGTTATCACGGGGTTGATCGTCTTTGTATCACTGGATGAAATTCGGATGTCTGCGATTCCGCTGATTATCATTGTGGCACGGGAATTCATGGTGTCCGGGCTGCGGCTGTTGGCGGCAGAAGAAGGCGTTGTCGTCGCGGCAGGCATCTGGGGCAAACTCAAGACGGCGTTTACGATGGTCACCCTGGTGGTGGGACTGCTCTATCTGACCGTTGCCTTTGACTTTGGCGTGGCGGTGCCGGATTGGTTCCGCACCTGGGTTCTCGGCGGACTGATCTGGATCTCCACGGCTCTGACGATCCTTTCGGGACTGGTGTATCTGAAGGGCTGCTGGTCGTATATTGACAGTGATAAGTGAGGAGAAACGGTACAAGTACACAAAAGGCAGCATCATACAAAGAGCGTCTGACGGCTTTTTACGGTGTTGCCTATCGTATGACTGCGGCTTTTGCGCTTTGCCATGGCACAAATCTGCCGACAAAACCAATGGAGGGGATTTCCACGGCGAGTTGTCATCGCTGAAAAGGCACCCATAGGAGGAAAATAGAAATGGATATGACCGATACACTGGCGCAGCTGGATGCGCTGCTGCATGCTTGCAAGCTGGAGGAAGCGGAACAATTTCTAAAAGATGCCCTGGGGCAGGCACAGCAGAAGGGCGATATCGATGCCCAGAAAACGCTGCTGAGTGAAATGATGGGCTACTATCGGGACTGCGGAAAGTTTCCCCAGGCACTGGAAAGTGCTGCCCAGGCGAGAGCCTTGTTCGAGTCTGCCGGGGAGACCGATTCCCTCGCCTATGGCACAACGCTGCTCAACTGCGCCAATGCCTATCGTGCCGCTGGGCATTATGACGAAGCCTTTGCCGCCTATGACCGGGTAAAAGCCTGTTACAAGCACCTGTCAGAGGATGACCCGCAGGTGGCAAGTTTATGGAATAATCTGGCACTGCTCTATCAGGAAACCGGCGATTTTGCCGCCGCTTGCCGCTGTCTGGAAGAGGCTCTCGCACGGGTGCGAAAGTCGGGCGATGAGACAAAGATTGCTATCTCTTGTACGAACCTAGCGGTATCGCTGTTGCGAATGCAAAAGACCCAGTCGGCTCTGGAGCGGCTGGAGGAGGCACGGCAGATCTTCGAAGGCAGAACGCCGTCGGATTTTCACTATAGCGCAACACTGGCGGGTTTCGGCGATGCCTGTTATCAGCTGGGACAGTATGAAAAGGCGGCCGCATACTATGAAATGGCACTGCCGGAGATCGAGTTGCATATGGGGCACAACAACTATTATGACATCGTCATGGACAATCTGCAAAAGGCATACGAAGCTGCCGGCACTTCCCGTCCGGCGTGGAAGGGACTTTTGCTCTGCAAGCGATTTTTTGCCGCCTATGGGGAACCCATGTTGAAGCGGCAGTTTCCTGACCTTTTGCCACGTCTGGCGGTGGGGCTGGTGGGCGAAGGCTCCGAGTGCTTGGGCTATGACGATGCTCTATCCCGGGATCATGATTTCGGGCCGGGCTTTTGCATTTTCGTGCCCGACGATTTGCCCGAGGAGGTGGCGGCGCAGCTTCAGGCGGCGTACGATGCCCTTCCAAAGTCGTTCTACGGCGTGACAAGGGTCACTACGCCCCAGGCGGCTGGGCGGGTGGGCGTATGCCGGCTCGGCGATTTTTATCGGCGTCTTTTGGGGCTGGATCATCTTCCCCAGACAGCGCAGGAATGGCTCTCGGTAGAGGAGAGCATGCTCTGTGCGTTTTGTGGGGGGGCGCTGTTTTACGATGGATCCAGGCGGCTGACCGCAGACCGCCGGCGGCTTCTTTTACAGGGCTATCCGAAGGCCGTGCGGCTGCGGCGTCTGGCACAGGCACTCGGCAGAATGGCGCAGTGCGGGCAGTACAACTATAGCCGGATGCGTCAGCGAGGCGATGCTGTCACAGCGCAGTTGTATGTGGCACAGTTCTGTCAAGCGGCGATGCAGGCACTGCATCTGATTCGCGGGGTTTATGCGCCCTATGAAAAATGGCTAGTTTGCAGCACACGTCATCTTTCGGGCGGTGAGGCACTGGTGGAGGAACTGGAACAGCTATTGCTGTTTCCGACACGGAGCGGTGTCATTTGGCAGGCGGCAGATGACCCGGTTTGCGCAGGCATGACCCGCATTTGCAGCCGTATGGAAACGGAAGTTTGGAAGATGGTAGAACCGGAAAAGAAACGCTCCGAAGCCGCTGAAACGGCAGAAGTCCCCTATCTAGGCGATACAGCGCAGCAGCTAGCTGACCGGGCGCAGGCCATCGAGCAGCACGAGCGGACGGTGGAGCGTATCGCCCGTCTGGAATTTGGCACATTTGATTCGGTGCAGAGTCTCGGCGGTCGGGCGGCGTGTCAGGATGATTGGGAGACTTTCTCAATCATGCGGCACAGCCAGTATCGTCCCTGGCCGGAGGAACTACTCTCGGCGTGGACGGATTATTTTGCCCAGGAGGCGGAAAAGGGACACAATCTCATTACAGAAAAGTATGCCCGGATGATGGAGACGACCGACCCAGCGTTGTATGCGGCCTTTGCGGCGCAGCTGCCGGAATTGTCGGAAGAATTTATCCAATTGCGGGAAGCCATCATTGCCATTCAAATCCCGTGGATGGAACGTTTTGCGGAACAGTATCCGCATCTGGCTGCCCGAGCCCGGACGATTCACACAGCAGACGACTCGCCTGCGGAGACGTCCTATGAGACCTATCTCCGGGGGGAACTTTCGGTGTATCCCTTTGAGATCCTCTATGGATATGGCCGCTGGATCGTGTTGCTCTACGAGGCGGGCAAGAATTTGTCCGAGATGATCCTGACGGAGACTGTGCACGCCTATGGCTACGCGACACTGGAAGAGGCAGAGAAAAAAGGCGGCGTGTAAGCTCAGACAATATGGCGTAAAAATAAAAGGCGACTCCACACGATTTTTGTGTGAGGTCGCCTTTTGTGCTTTTTTCTATGAAAACCTGTCTTTACAAAATGGCACGGACAGTTTCGGTCACGGCAGCATGGCCAGTACGCTTTCCTCCGGCTGGGCACCCACTGCCTTATGCACCAGCTTTCCATTCTGAATGACCACCAGCATGGGGATGCTGGATACCTGGAAGGCACTGGCAAGTGTGCGTTGTTCGTCTACATTCACCTTGCACACCTTGACGTCCGGGCGTTTTTTTGCGATGCGTTCCATCACTGGTGCCATCATCTGGCACGGACCGCACCAATCGGCGTAAAAATCTACCAGCACCGGCTTGTCCGATGCCATAACTTCCTGTGCGAAGTTGTCCTTTGTGATATGCAATACTGCCATATGTGTTTCCTCCTTTATATAAGTGGGGCGGATCGGTTCAGGCTTAGCGCTTTGGCACCTGTTTCGGGGAAAAGTGTGCGGGACGTTTATGCCACCGCTGCCCGCAGAGCTTCTATCAGTCCCTCGGTGCGCCAGGCCATGGCGGTTCGGTCATATTCTTCCCCATTGTCCCAGAAAAATGCAGCCATGCCCTTTTCGTGGCAGAGCCGGGTCAGCGTCTCGCTGAACAGCACACGGCTCTCGGTGTCCTGTGAGACCATGCCATATTCTCCCACGATCACCGGTATGCCCTGTTGGACGAAGGTGGTGTCCATCTGCTGGATGTCGCTGCGCATCCGGCTGATCTCTGTCTCGCTCCCCCAGGTCGCCTGTTCTCCGGTGATACAGAACTGGTAAGGCGTGTAGTAATGCACTGAAACGATACACCGCCCGGCGGGATCATCGGGCATCTGAAACGCTGGATCGCACGTCATGGCGATGTCTGTCCAATAGCCAGCGATCAGCAGGTGCCGTCTGTCGTTGTTGCCGCCGCTTTGACGCACCAGATCTACGAAATCCTGGTTCAGCGTGTTGAGCATATCATAGGCACGTGCCCGCGCCACGCTGTCAAAGCCGACTTCATTCATGGATTCAAAGATCAGTTTTTCGTCGTAGCCGGAAAACTGTGTGGCGATCTGCTGCCATACCTGCTGGTATTTCGTCCGCACATCCTCGAACCCCGCAGCGTCGGTGCGGATCCATGCCCCGAAATCCGGGTCGCCGCCGCCATCGTGGTGCAGGTTGATGATGACATACAGATCCAGATCATAGGCATAGTTCACCACTTCTGTCACCCGTGCCAACCAGTCCGGGTCGATGGTGTTCTCTCCATCGTCGCTGAGGTGGTCACGCCAGGTCACGGGAATGCGCACCGCCCCCACACCGTCTGCCTTCAAGTGTTCGAACAGTGCCTTTGTCGTGCGCACATTCCCCCAGAGCGTCTCATCCACCGATTCTCCCTCGGCGGGGGCTTCGTTGACACGGCCATCGCCGTCTCGGTCAGCGGCGCAGACATCCAGCGTGTTGCCGAGATTCCAGCCCACCCCCATATCCGCCACCAGTTCCGCACTGGAGAGATCGGCCATTTCGTCGGAGACGGGTGCCTCCTCTTCGGCGGCGCAGCCCGTCAGAAGCGGCAGCCCACAAAGCAGCCCTGCCAAAAGGCCTGCCAGGCACCGGCGCAGTGTATACCTAAGGGATCTTTTTCGATGATCGGTTTGCATATACTATCACATCCTCCTGCGGATAAAATTGCGGCACAGTACAGTGCCAGTAAGTTCTATGAGTGTGCGCTCAAATTTACCAGAGTTCTGGATGGTTTTTTACACTGTCCTGTGCGGTGATGGCACGGATGGGGCGACATGGCACGCCGGCGGCAAAAGTATACGGCGGGATATCTCGTGTGACCACGCTGCCCGCGCCAATGACACAACCTTCGCCGATGGTCACACCGCCGCAGACGGTCACATTGCTCCCAAACCAGCAGTTACTGCCGATGGTGATGGGCTTTCCATATTCCAGGTCATAGAAACTGCCGTCCGGCCGCTGGCGTTGATTGCGCTCCTCCGGCAGCAGCGGATGTACCGGTGTGACGAGTGCGCAGTTCGGGCCGAAAAAGACATTGTCCCCGATGGTGATGGGACAGATGTCAAGCACCACAAAGTTGAAATTGGCATAGCATGCTTCCCCGAACGTGGTATAGCAGCCATAGTCAAACTGAATCGGCCCCTGCAAAAAAGTGCCTTTGCCTCGGTGCGGCACCAGCGTTTTGAGGATTTCTTCCCGTGCCGTCTCGTTTTCCTCCGGGATCTGGTTGTACTGCATGGAAAGTCGGTGTGCCAAGGTGCGCCGATTTGCCAGCTTTGGATCGGTGGGGTCATAGAGCTTCCCCGCCAGCATTTTTTCCTCCTGCTCGGAATATTCGCCGTGGATGTTCTCTTCTATCATGCTGTCCGCCTCCTATCAGGGGTCGTCCGAGGGATATGGATCCGCTGGACATCCCGTGTCGTTTTTCTCATTATAGCAACTCTGGCGTATTTTGTCAACGGGCAATTTTCAGCGGCGATCCCTCCCCCATTGCTGGCGCAATGGCTTTCAGGGCGGCAGATAAAAAACGCCGCTTCCCCAAAAATTCCGGTAAAATATTGACATTTTCCAAAAAATCGGGTACAATAAAAAATGGTATATCATTTCAAAGAAAATATTGTAGAATCTGTCTGGATGAGACGGGTCTGTGCCAGAAATTTTTGGCAACACTGCACGGCCTTTGTGCGGTGCTGTCTTTCTTTTTTGGGGACATACAGCCCGTCAAAGGAGGATGTTGTATGAATATTGCGGTCGCACAATCCGGCGGGCCGACCTGTGCCATTAACGCATCTCTTGTGGGCGTGTTCCGAGAGGCGATGAAGCACCAAACCATCGATGCCATCTTCGGTGCCATCAACGGCATTGAGGGCATCATTCATGACCATTTGATCGACCTCAAGACGATGATTCGTTCTACAGAGGATATGGAACTGCTGCGCCAGACACCCTCCACAGTGCTTGGCTCGTGCCGTTATAAGCTGCCCGACTGGCAGGATGACGCAAGCCCCTATGAGACGATTGCTGCTGTTCTGCATCATCGGAAAATCGGTGCATTTTTTTATATCGGCGGCAACGATTCCATGGATACTGTGCAGAAGCTTTCCGCCTATTTCTCCAAAATCGGGCTGGATATCCAGGTCGTGGGTATTCCCAAGACCATTGACAACGACCTGTGCGTCACGGATCATACTCCGGGTTTTGGGTCGGCGGCGAAGTATGTGGCGATAACTATGCAGGAAATCATCCGGGATAGTTCCGTGTACAGCATTCCGTCCGTCACGATCGTGGAAATTATGGGGCGGCATGCCGGGTGGCTGACGGCTTCGAGTGCTGTGCTTCACGCCTATGGAGAGCCTGCGCCGCATCTGGTCTATGTTCCCGAAGCGCATTTCAGTGAGAAAAAATTCTTACAGGACGTAGAACAGGAAATGGCGAAG
>CASDUD010000102.1 GCA_949283725.1 uncultured Ruminococcus sp. | reverse complement strand
ATCCACACGCACATAAAAATCTTTAGGAGGCTATGATCATGGGTACCTTATTAAAATATGAATTCCGCCGTTCTCGGCTCATCTATCTCAGCATTGTAGGCATTACGATCTTCATGGAGCTGCTCTACTTAATCGGCTGGGGCTTTCAAATTGACACGCTATTAGGCATCGGGTTACTAGGTGGTATTGTCTGCATTGCGCTGGGTGCTTCTGCCATCCTCTTATACGGCATTCTGCAATTTCACGGCGATATTTCTAAACGACAGGGCTATCTGCTCTTCGCTACACCTCGTTCTGCCCGGCAGATCGTCTTGGCAAAACTGCTTTTGACACTGCTGGCTCTGATTGGCATTTCCATTTTGTTTGGGGTGCTAATTGGGCTGGATATTGCCTTGGCACTGCAGCGTTCCGGAGAAACACTCCTTTCTATCATGAAAGCTTTAGATCCCTCTGTCACCGCAGAACAGTGCAGAGAGGTGTTCCTGACCCCCTATAATATCGTTGGGTTGATTATGACTATTCTCACATCTATATTCTCCTTTGTATTTCAAGTGGTTATCGCTTATCTAGTCATCACAGCACTGAAAACCATCATGGGCAATCAAAAGGGACGGCTTCTCCTCGCTATTATTGCCTGGTTTGTCATCACCAATGGAATCAGTACCATTGGCGGCTTTATTACTGGGGCATTTTTGAACCATGAATTCGGCAATACCATACTCAATACCTCTTCCTTGATGGATACACTGTCCCTGCTCCTGCAAATGTTTTTCCATCCGGCATTTTATCTGCCGTCCCTAATTTTGTATATTCTTTGCAGCATTGCCGGGTTCTGGGGAACGACCTGGTTAATGGACAAAAAGATGAGTCTATAAACCTCCATGGCGACACCCTATAACCATCGGATCGTTCTCTGAATTTTCGATAAAAAATCGGGGTTTATTCAATTTTCCTTCAATCCTTTTTGATATGATAAAATGTGGGGTATCAGACGATGCCCCACATATTGTATTCGAGAAAAGAGGACACCCGATGAAAATACTACTAGTGGAGGATGAAATCCGCATGGCACAGGCACTGATGGAACTGCTCCGGCTGGAACACTATGAGGTGGAACACTGTGCCGATGGTATCTCTGGATTGGACGCCATCAGCAGTAATGCCTTTGATGTCATCATTTTGGATGTCATGCTGCCGGGCAAGGATGGCTTTTCTATAGCAAGGGAAGCCCGAAAAGAGGGCATCCGCACGCCCATTCTCATGTTGACCGCCAAAGGCGAACTCGATGACAAAGTCAATGGGTTGGACAGCGGCGCAGATGACTATCTGACAAAACCTTTTATGACAAAAGAATTGCTGGCGAGAGTTCGCGCACTAAGCCGGCGCAACATTCTCTCTTCCGCAGACGGAACGCTGTCCTTTGGCGATATCGAATTAGACACCAACACGATGTCCCTATCCTGCCGCACTACGAAGCAAAGTGTTCGACTCGGTGAAAAGGAATTTCGCATTCTGGAATATTTGATTGCCAATCGCGGCAATATTCTGACTCGGGAACAGTTGGTACTAAAAATTTGGGACTATGACAGCGAGGCAGAATAAAACAATGTGGAAGTTTATATGTCCTTCACCCGCAAAAAGCTGGCGTTCGTCGGCGCCAATGTCACCATCAAAGCCATCTGCGGCGTTGGCTATGAATTGAGGGATACAAGTGTTTCAAAAATCTAGAATCAAAATTGTCACTGCCATCATGACAATCCTAGTGCTGCTCTGGTTAAGTACACTCTGTGTCATCTATATTTCCAGCTATATGGAACTCTCCCACCGAAACCAAGATATGTTGCAGCGTCATGTGGAAATGTACACGCTTTCACAAGATGCCGCTCCGCCTGCGATGGAAAAGCCTGGCATAGACAATGAGCCGCGCACACAGCAACAAGGAGACAGACCACCCATGGAAGATATGCCTGCCTTCCAGCTCTCTACCTTCTATTCTGTTGCCATGGATGCAAACGGTACCGTGCTGGAGACCAACAACGATTCCTCCGTCTACACCAGTGAAGAATTGGAGAATATGGCAAGGGCAGTGATTGCCGCCGGCGAAACTACGGGCACACGAAAAAATCTGTTGTACTATATGGCAGACAAGGGCAGTTATACACTTGTTGCCTTTATGGACAATACCATCATGCGGGAAAGTATGACCACACTGTTTCGATACACGTTGTTCTTTGGCGCACTTGCCATATTGGCACTATTCTTTGTTGCGGTCTTTCTCGCCCGAAAAATCGTCCGTCCGCTGGAAGAAAGCTACCAAAAACAAAAGCAATTCGTCTCCGACGCAGGACATGAACTAAAAACCCCCATCTCTGTCATCAGTACCAATGCGGATCTATTGGCGCGAGAGTTGCCCGCGAACCAGTGGCTCGCCAATATTCAATACGAGAATGAACGCATGGGCAAGCTGGTCGGACAGCTATTGGAGCTGGCAAAGACAGAAAACACCTCTCCTCCGATGGAGTCGGTAAACTTCAGCCGTATTGTCACCGGCGAAGCCCTCCCCTTTGAAAGCATTTTCTTTGAGAAGGGCTTTTCGCTGGAATGCCATATCCAGTCCGATGTCATCGTACATGGATGCAGTGGGCAGCTGAAACAGCTGATTGCAATTTTACTGGACAACGCCCTGCGGCATGGCAAAAAAACGCCAGAGGATAACCACGTTCATATGACGCTGAAAAGCGAACACAGCTATGCGCTGCTGACAGTCGTCAACCAAGGCGACCCCATCGACCCACAGCAGCAAAAGCAAATTTTCGAGCGGTTCTATCGCATAGACTCCGCCCGAAATAGTGAAACACAGCACTATGGCCTGGGACTTTCCATCGCAAAAGCCATTGTCACCACCCACCACGGCAAAATCGAAGTATACTGCACCGAGGGAAAAGTTACATTTATGGTGCGTATCCCGCTGCAAAAATAGAACGGCTCTACACAAAGATTATCTGCCAGTTACAACGGTGCTTGTGCGGCATTATCCTAGGACGTGTTCACATAAACGTATATGTACGTCTATTCTATAGGAACACGCGCTAGAACTTTACATCAAATTCACTTCAATTTAACTTCAATAAACCTTCTGTATAATAAATGCAGAAGGTTTTTGCATGTATACAGAGAAAGGAGTATGAACCATATGCGATTTCGCCATGAGTGGAAACACGAGATCAATGGTGCCGACCTACTCATTTTGCGCCAACGGCTCCGATTGATCATGCAGCGGGATGCAAATGCAGAAAACGGCAGCTACTGGATCCGAAGTTTATACTTCGACAACGACCGGGATAAAGTATTGCTCGAAAAAATCAACGGCGTCAACCACCGGGAAAAATTTCGAATCCGCTACTATAACGGGAATGTGTCGTTTTGCAGGCTGGAGAAAAAGAGCAAGATCAATGGGTTGTGTCAAAAAGAAAGCTGCCCACTCACTGCCGCACAGATCCAGCAACTGCTTGGCAGAGAGAATAACTGGATGACGCAGAGCGAACACGCTCTCTGCCGGGAACTGGCGTACAAAATACGCGGCCAGGGACTACACCCCAAAACCATCATCGACTATATCCGAGAGCCATTTGTTTTTCCCGTCGGCCATGTGCGGGTGACGCTGGATCACCACATCCGCACAAGTGGGCACTGTGCTGCCTTTTTGCAGCCCGACTGCGTAACGCTGCCAGTGGCCGGCAATCCGGTGATTTTAGAAGTCAAATGGGACGAATTTCTGCCAGATATTATCCGTGATGCCGTACAACTAACGGGGCGGCACACCAGTCCTTTTTCCAAATACGCTGCCGGCAGAATCTATGGATAATTTTATAAGGAGTGTTTTTTATGACGTTTCAAGACATTTTTCAATCCAGCTTTCTAGAAAATATTTCTAGTGTAAGCGTGCTGGACATGGCGATTGCGCTGATTCTCGCCTTTGGCATTGGCGTATTCATCTTCCTGGTATACAAAAAAACATACCAGGGTGTGATGTATTCCTCCAGCTTTGGCACAACGTTGATTGCGCTGACAATGATCACAACCGTTGTCATCCTTGCTGTCACCTCGAATATCGTGCTATCCCTCGGCATGGTCGGTGCGCTGTCTATCGTACGTTTCCGCACCGCCATCAAGGAACCACTGGACATCGCCTTTTTATTCTGGGCAATCGCTGTGGGCATTGTGCTAGCCGCAGGCATGATCCTGCTTGCCATCGTCGGCAGCGTTATCATCGGCATCATTCTGCTAGTCTTTGTAAACCGAAAGTCCCACACCAATTCCAAATGGAAGAATGGGATACGAGCAACGTGCCCACTGCGCCAACAGAAGGCACAACTGACACAGGGAACGCCGAAACGGGACAAAGCACTTTCCCCGAGGGCAACGTCCCGCAACAAACCCCACCGGATGGCGCAGGCGGCTTCTTACAGGGGCAGCCAGACGGTACAGCGGGGGATACTGGGGATACCTCTGCAAACGATATTCCCCAGATGCCCAGCGATGCAGGGGAAACAGCACCGGATATGGGACAGGAACAAAATCGTGAAAATCCATTTGGGCAAAGCGGCGGTATGGACAGCCAAAATGCGGATGTGCTGCTCCAATATATTGACGATGACCCCAACAGCTATGCCAATATTTTTGACAATGCAAAGACAGACATCACGGACAGTGACAAAGCTATGCTCATTGATTCCCTGCAAAAACTCAATGAGCAGACAGAACTGGAAAGTGTTGTAAACATAGATGAGGTAATCGCCTATTTTGTTGTACACAACTTTGTACTGAACTTCGACAGCTACACGGGTTCGATGATCCATAACTACTATCTGTATGAGAAGGATGGACAGATGGAAATGATCCCATGGGATTACAATCTGGCGTTTGGCGCATTCCAATCCGCAGGTGATGCCACATCACTGGTAAACTATCCCATTGATACGCCTGTATCCGGTGACAGCGTAGAATCCCGCCCGATGCTCTCCTGGATCTTTTCGAACGAAGCGTACACAGCGCTATATCACCAACAGTTTTCGCTATTTCTAGCCAATATTTTTGACAGCGGCGATTTTTCTGACTTAATAGAAACCGTAAAAACCATGATTGCGCCCTATGTAGAGGCAGATCCCACAAAATTTTGCACCTATGCAGAATTTCTCACCGGCGTAGATACGCTGGAAACCTTCTGTCTCTTGCGGGCAGAGAGTGTTTCCGAACAGCTGAATGGTACCATTGGCTCGACTTCTGATACGCAAGATGCAGATACATGGATCGATGCGGGGGATCTCTCGATTTCCGACATGGGTTCCATGCAAAATACCGGCGATATGGGCATAGGCAGTCAAAATGATATGGAAAAAAATCGAAACGATAGCGACAGCCTTCCAGAGGTAGTCCCCTTCTCCACAGAAGAAGGCAGCCTGGAAGCGGCAAAGGATAATGCTTCTAATATCGCCATCGCTGCGATAGCTGCCATGGCGCCGCCAGACATACCGAATGGCGACCCGTCAGGAAACGGGGCAGCCATGCCCCCAGACGGGCAGATGGGCACTGTACCGGCAGGAGAAACTGCCACATCGCAGGAAACGACCCCTTCCACAAATGGCAATGGATTCAGCGAAGCGGCGGGCGGCATTGCCTTTGCCTTTTTCTTCCGAAGACGAGGATAACGCTTTAAGCAATGCCCTGTAAGACTTGCGGGCAATGAAATAGTCGTCTTTATGCGATATTTTTTCTTTTCCTTTCTACAATTGCAGAACAGCGCACAGCCGTTCCTTTTCCGGCTGTGCGCTGCTTGCGTTTGCATGAAACCCCTATGCTGCAATAGGGATGAAGTGATTCCATCTACACAGTGGCCAAACAGATGTTTCGCTTTGGCAATTATGTATTCTGTGGTTCAAAGGTCTTTGCCACTTGTTTCAAATATTCCACAATAGGAAGATTCTGCGGACAGTGTCTCTCACAGCGTCGACACGCAATGCAGTCCGACGCTTTGCCAGCGTTTTGAATCAAGTTGTCGTAATATGTCTGCTGAACCGTAAAATCTTTTTCCACTTCCTGCTGCTCGGCATTGTACAGCTGAAAAAAGTCCGGAATCGGAATATGCTTCGGGCATTCTGTCACACAGTAGCGGCAGGCCGTGCAAGGAATGGCGATCGATGCATTGATAAGCGATGCCGCCTGCATACAGACTACAATTTCCTCTTCAGAAAGCGGCTGGAAATGTTCCATATACCCTAAATTATCCAGCAGCTGCTCCATATTGCTCATCCCGCTGAGTACCATAAATACACCTGGCAGGCTCGCTGCATAGCGAATCGCCCAGGATGAAACGGACATCTCTGGCGCATGAGCGGCAAAGAGCTGCTGCACAGATTCAGGCACCTGAGCAAGTGAACCACCCTTGACTGGCTCCATAACAATGATTTCCTTGCCATGTTTTCGGGCAACTTCGTAGCACTTTCGAGACTGGATCGCCTCGTTATCCCAATCAAGATAGTTAATTTGAAGCTGTACAAATTCCGTTTCCGGATGCTCCGTCAAAATCTGATCCAATAGAGCCGCATTGTCGTGGAATGAAAAGCCCAGTTTTCGAATCTGCCCCTCTGCTTGCTTCTGTGCCAGAAAGGCAAAGCTATCCAGGCGCTGGGCAATGGCATAGTTTTCCTGATTCAGGCAATGCAACAAGTAGTAGTCAAAATAGCCTGCACCTGTCTTTGTCAGCTGCTCCTGGAAAATACGCTCCATATCATCAGCTTCTTTTAGAAACATAATCGGCAGTTTATCCGCCAACAAAAAGGCATCCCGCGGATGGCGTTCCACCAGCACCTCCTTCACGGCTGCCTCGCTCTGGAAGTTATGGTACATATATGCCGTGTCAAAATAGGTAAATCCACGCTGTAAAAACGTATCGACCATCTGGCAGATCTGCGTCTTGTCAAAGCTGGTTTGGTCATCCGGGTTCAAAATCGGCAGCCGCATACATCCAAATCCTAGTTTTTTCATATATTTTTGCTCCTTCCATAGCTAGCGCGTGTTCACATAAACGTATATGCATGTCTTTTCAGCAAAATTTCCCATCTACTGCGTGAAAAATCCTTGTCAGGTGACAGCCTGCCTGCGGATTTTCACCTTGTATACAGAAAAATTTTGCTCGAAAATCCGCACATCTATTTTACGTGAATACGCTCTAAAATTCTCCCCCGCCGTGCGGCACAAATCCATTTGCGCTTTTCGATACGAGGTATTTTTATTATATCATATCCTTCCGAATTTTGCAATCATTGAATTGTCTGTGTGCATCTACGTTTCGTCCCATTTTTTGTGAAAATCCGCAGTGTTCACAGAATTCCTCTTGTGTTTCCGGGCAAAATGGTTTACAATAGAAATAAGAACCCTTCCGTCTCGGCGCAACATCTTTTTCCTTCAGACCGGTGTGCCGATTGAGAGAAAGGACAGATGACCATGACAAATGAATTTTTGATCGTCATTGATATGCAAAATGACTTTGTAACCGGTGCGCTTGGCACGCCGGAAGCCGTTCGAATCGTACCAGCCGTTGTAGAAAAGGTAAAGCACTTTTCCGGACATATCCTTTTCACCCAAGACACGCACTTTCCGGACTACCGCACCACCCAGGAGGGCAAATATCTGCCAGTGGAGCATTGCATTCTACAAACGCCGGGGTGGGAACTAGTACCGGCATTGCAGCAGATTGTGCAGACCGAGCGGTATCCAGTCTATCAAAAATCCACATTTGCCTCCATTGCACTGGCACAAGAACTGGCAGATGCACATAAAAAGATGCCTATCGATCAAATCGAATTGGTAGGCCTTTGCACAGATATCTGTGTGGTATCTAACGCTCTATGTCTCAAAAGCCTTCTGCCAGAAGTACCGATTTATGTAGATGCGGCGTGCTGCGCCGGTGTCACCCCCCAAACCCACGAAGCCGCCTTAAAAACCATGGCGTGCTGCCAAATTCAGATAAGGAGATCATGAAGATGCCTTTACTCAAAGACCGTAATGTCAGCATGATGATGGATCTATATGAGATGACGATGGCCAATGGCTACTTCAAAGACTATCATGCGGACAGCCTTGTAACATTTGATGTATTTTATCGGAAAAATCCAGATCAGGGTGGATTCGCCATTTTTGCCGGTTTGGAACAGATGATCGAATATATCGAAAATCTGCATTTCAGCGAAGCAGATATCGACTATTTCCGTTCATTGCAGCTGTTTGACGAATCGTTTTTGAACTTTTTGCGGGACTATCATTTCACTGGCGATATCGATGCCTTTCCGGAAGGTACGATTATGTATCCGGAAGAACCGATTCTGACCGTACACGCCCCGCTGCTCGATGCCCAGCTGATCGAAACCGCCATCCTGACCCAGGTAAACCACCAATCACTGATTGCTACCAAAGCAGCACGGATCGTACGTGCAGCAAAAGGCAGACTCGTCTCCGATTTTGGCGCCAGACGGGCGCACAACATTGATTCCGCCCTGTATGGTGCAAGAGCTGCCTACATCGGCGGCGTAAATGCCACAGCAACGGTTATGGCGGGGCAGGCATTCCATATCCCTGTCAGCGGCACAATGGCGCATAGCTGGGTCATGTATTACGATGATGAATTTACTGCTTTCAAAAAATATGCCGAAACATACCCCGATTCCACGGTACTCCTAGTCGATACCTATGATGTGTTAAAGTCTGGCATTCCCAATGCTATCCGCACCGCCAAAGAAGTCCTAATGCCCATGGGCAAGCGGCTGAAGGGTGTACGGCTGGATTCGGGTGACTTGGCCTATCTCTCCAAAAAAGCACGTGCTATGCTGAATGAAGCAGGGCTTGAGGACTGCATCATTGTCGCCTCCAACTGTCTGGATGAATACACCATCCAGTCTATTTTGGGACAAGGCGGCTGTATTGACTCCTTCGGCGTAGGCGAATGTCTTACCACTGCCAAGAGCGATCCGGTATTTGGTGCAGTCTATAAAATTGTGGCAGTGGAACAGGACGGCATCTGTTCTCCCCGCATCAAACTCTCTGAGACCGCGGAAAAGATCACAAATCCCGGACGAAAAACAGTCTATCGCATCTATGATGCGGCGGGAAAAGCAGTGGCAGATTTGATTGCCAATGCCGGAGAAACCGTGGATCTCAGCCAGCCATTCCGCTATATTGACCCAAGAGAACCGTGGAAAATCCGCTACTTCCAGAACTGTACAGCAAAGCCACTGCAAGTTCCCGTTATCCGAAAAGGAAAATCTGTATACCAAAGCCCCTCGCTAGCAGAAATTCGAGACTTTGTGCGTGCGCAGCTGGGAACGGAAATCTGGAAAGAAGAACAGCGGTTTGAAAACCCACATCGACACTTTGTGGATATGACACCAGAATATTATCAGATGAAAATGGATTTGCTCTGCAAAAGAAGTGCCGAATGATCCAGCAGCATTTTTCCACATATGATATGATAAAAGGGGCGGTGCCATGAAGTTGAACTGTCCCCAAAAAGTTAGGTAAAGATTTAAACGATAATTTATGCAAAACGACTAGGGCTTGTTTGAAAAATCCATACACTCGCAAAAATGCTTATAAACCGCTGTCTGCATCGTCCAAAAGCCTTGTCAGGCGAAAGCCTGCCTGTGGAATTTCTCCTAGCATCCAGCAATCTCTGGGCATTTTTTGAAACATAGCAATTTTTCAAAAGCGCCCTAAAAAATCCCCAGAAAGCCACACAAATCGTGAGCCTTTTGGGGATTTTTGTCATCGACAATTTTATCAATCGAACGGTTATTCTGTGCGCAGTGCTACAACAGGATCTTTCTTAGCAGCACTCTTGGAGGGGATGATGCCCGCCAGCATGGTTAGTAATACACTGATAATGACCAGAATGATGGCCGCCTGTACCGGCAGTATGGCTTTCAGATTCTGGATACCTGTCAGGTGATGTACCAGCATATTGATGGGGATGCAAAGCAAATAAGTCACCACGACACCCAATAAACCAGATGTCAGTCCAATAATGATTGTCTCAGCGTTGAACATACTGGAAACATCCCGTTTGGAAGCACCAATGGCACGAAGAATACCAATTTCCTTTGTGCGCTCTTGTACTGAGATGAGCGTGATAACACCAATCATAATGGAGGACACAATCAGCGAAATGGCAACAAAGGCAATCAAAACATAGGTAATAGTGTTGATGATGGTGGTGACGGAGGACATCATAATGCCGATATAGTCCGTATATTTGATTTGCGATATCTCGTCTCGGTCGGCGTTGTAGCTTGTGATGGCGTCTTCGATTACGTCCTTATCTGCAAAGCTGGCCGCATACAAGTTGATGGCCGATGGATCATCCAAGTCGATGTATCCCATCTGAAGTAAATTATCCTCATATGTGCTTTCAGAGAATTCCAAGATCTCATCATAAAACACCGCACACTGGGCTGCACTGTAAGTGGAAAGTGTCTGATCTAAAGCGGCTGCCATTTCTGCGGGCTGTTGCTGTTGCATCTGTGCCTGTGCCTGTTGCGCATACTCGGCTTTCGCCTGTTCTCGTACCATTTGTGTGAACAATTCTTCCAGCTCTGTCTCGTCCATAGCATCTACATAGCGTTGCACTTCCTCTTGACTCATGGCCATCTGTTCAGTCATGCCCTGAATCATTGTCTCTCGCATCTGTGCCTGCGTCATATCTGCCATCGACTGCTGCACCATTGCATCCAACTGCTCTTCGGTAGGAATGCTCATCATCTGCGCATAAGTCTGGGCTTTTCCAGCTTCATCCAATGTTTCGACATACGCCAAGAATGCATCCTGCTTTTCTTCATCAGTCAGGTCACCGGTGCTTTCCTGGAATGGCAAACCCGTCAATACATCCGTAGCAGGTGTTTCCAGCTGTGCCTGAATAACCGCCGCATCGGCTGCGTTTTCAATTACATATTCTGTCAATTCACTGGTATAACCGATGGAACCGGAAAGCATTGTAGCGGTAGCGTCTTCATTTGGGCGAATAATACCTGTTACCTTCAGTTGCAGCCCGTTATCATACAGGTATTGCAGCCCTGCATCTGTGTCTCTCAAATCTGTATACAAGCCGCTTTGTTCGTCATAGCTGTAGCAGTCTGGATTCAGAATCACTCGGAAATCCATATCGCAAATTTCTTTATACGACCAACTGCTGTCTTTTTTCTCCAATTCTCTGCCGTCCACAGCGGCTTCCATAATTTGATCTACTTCTTCTTTTGACTCCAGACCCAGCGCATATAGCGTCATGTCATCGAGTTCATTGTTTTCATCCAATACCAACACGATCTCATCATACTGATTCGGCCATTCGCCGTAGACTACATCATATTGAGATTTTAGTACATCGCTGATGGCGGCACCATTATCGCCCGGCAGCATCTCCTGCCACAGTGTCATGGATGAACCGCCCATGCCCATCGAGGACATCATAGACGTAGTATCTTCGCCTAGCATCGAACTGCTGGCATTAGTCAGGGCCGACATATCGATGCCCATATGTTCCATAATTAATTCCTGCATCAACCCTTCGGTATCGGAACGGAGAATGGTACCATCCACATTTTTGGTATACACCAATAGATCTAAGTCATAGGCATACTGCACGCCGCTTACTGCTTCATGCAGATTGGTACTACTCTCGCTGTTTGCCCGTTCTGTTTCCAGATAGGTCTTAAAGCTTTTTAGATCATTTTCTGTTGTTTCCATGTTATTGAGCGCATCCATCATATCATAGATCGCAGATTTTTTATAAACAGCGGTATCATCGTGCGTAGTCTCAGCGTGCGCGGATCCTATAAAAGTTTCCATCAAAGTACTAAGATCCGTATTCGTTTTCTGGATGGTCAGCGGATAAGAGGACAGAGTCTCTTCCTGCACTGTGTCGATATAGGTAGAAAATCCCTGAGAAATGGATAACACCAAGGCAATGCCAATGATGCCAATACTTCCGGCAAATGAGGTTAAAATTGTTCTGCCCTTTTTGGTGAACAAATTTTTCAAAGAAAGCGAAAACGCTGTGCCAAAGGACATCGAAGGCTTTTTTACCCTTTGCGCCGTCTCCTGCTCTGCCTTGTCATTGGTCTGTTCCAGTTGATATTCTTGGTCACTGAGCGGGGCTGTGTCATCCTGCAATTCGCCATCCAACATCCGGATAATTCGAGAGGAGTACCGTTGTGCCAGTTCTGGATTGTGTGTAACCATAATCACTAGATGGTCTTTGGATATCTTTTTTAAAATCTCCATCACCTGAATACTCGTCTCCGTATCCAGTGCACCGGTAGGTTCATCTGCCAAAATAATATCCGGATTGTTCACTAAAGCTCTGGCAATCGCCACGCGCTGCATCTGTCCGCCAGACATTTCACTGGGCTTCTTGGACAGCTGGCTTCCGAGTCCGACTTCCTCCAGTGCCTTTTTGGCACGCGTGCGCCGTTCTGCCTTGGACACACCCGACAGTGTCAGTGCCAGTTCTACATTCTGTAATACCGTCTGATGCGGAATCAGGTTGTAACTCTGAAAGACAAAGCCGATGGAATGATTACGGTAGGTATCCCAGTCCCGATCTTTAAAATCCTTTGTAGACTTTCCGTTGATGATCAGATCGCCTTTTGTGTATTGGTCAAGTCCGCCTATGATATTGAGCATCGTTGTCTTGCCGCAGCCAGATGGCCCCAAAATTGACACGAACTCGCTGCGACGAAACCGGATGTCAATACCTTTGAGGGCATGGACAACACCATCGCCAATAGGATAGTCCTTCCGAATCCCGCGTAATTCTAACATATGGTATACCTCCTGCCTAAGTATCTGTGTTTCTTTTTCAGTACAATTTTTATTATACTATGACTTTCTCAAGTCAAACTCAACGTACCCGCAATTTTGGATGAGATTCTTTTCCACATTTGTTGTAATTCCCTAGAGAATGTGCTACAATAATAGGGTAATACCACATAAGAACCTGTGACAGGTGCGTCAGCAGGTCATTCGTCAAATAAAATAAAAAGCGGCATTCATCCTTTGTGGATTCACAAAGTTTCTTTGTGAAATAGAATGGAAAAGATGTAAGCAGGTGGCGTACAAAAACGTCAAGCACTCTTTGTGTGGTGTTACCCATTGAAAAGGAGGTACAAAATGTTCAAAATTCTCGTCATAGAAGATGACAATGACTTAAAAGAATTGTTCTGCAAGGTGCTCCGGCGCAACCACTACCACCCCATCGGGGTGGATTGTGCCGAAGCGGCACTGGATGTGTTGGATAAGGAATATATCGATCTCATCATCACGGATATTATGATGCCCGGCATCAATGGCTTTGAACTCATTCAACAGCTGCGAGAAGCCAAAATGGACATGCCCATCCTGATTATCACTGCCAAAGGGGATATTTTCGACAAGCAGATCGGATTTCAAACTGGGGCAGATGACTATATGGTCAAACCCATCCATATGAGTGAAATGGTTTTACGAGTACAAGCACTTTTGCGCCGTGCCAAGAGCGTCAGCGAAAAGCGGCTGACTTTTGGCGGCACTACGCTAGAATATACGACGTGGACCGTCACCGATGCAAATGGCACCCAGGTACTGCCTCAGAAGGAATTCCAGCTGTTGTACAAGCTGCTCTCCTATCCCAACCAAATCTTCACCCGCCAGCAAATCCTGGATGACATCTGGGGCATTGAGCAGGAAGATTCCCATACGCTCGATGTCCACATCAGCCGGCTGCGGGAACGCATGAAACAAAATCCAGATTTTGAAATCGTGACCATCCGAGGATTGGGTTATAAGGTGTGCAAAAAATGAAAAAAATCATACAAAACCGAATGCGTGCGATCAAGGCACACAAAACACATACATTCCGGGTCAAATTCGTCTTTCTCTTCTTTGGCATCCTTTCCGGCAGTACATTTCTCATCTTCACTACACTGATTTTTCTGGAGAAGTATGGTATTCATGTTTTTCGGATGCAAAACGCCGTATTCCGCCGTTTCATCCTAGCCTCCTTGATTCTGACAATTCTCTGTGTGATCATCTCCTTTTTCGTTGCCTATTTTTTAATGAACATGGTCATCAAGCCGCTGGACAAAATGAGCCACGCCTCCCAGAAGATTGCCAAGGGAGACTATTCCGTCCAGCTAAAATACCACGGCACCATCCGAGAGGTAAAGACAACCATCGAAAACTTCAACCGAATGGCAAGAGAATTGAACTCGGTGGAGATGATTCGCAAGGACTTTATCACCAATGTCTCTCATGAATTCAAGACACCCCTTTCCTCCATTATGGGCTATGTGACACTGCTACAAGACAACGAGTTGTCCGAATCGGAACGACAAGCGTATATTCAAAAGGTATTCTTCAACATTAACAAGTTAAATGACCTCACAGAAAATATCCTTCAGCTGTCCAAGCTGGAAAATCAGGATTATCTATCCGCCCCTACCGTCTATCGGCTGGATGAACAAATCCGAGAAGCCATCGTCCTGCTGGAACCAAGATGGAGCGAAAAACAGATGGAACTCGACATCGACCTGCCGGAAATCACCTGGGCGGGACAAAAGGCGCTACTCTTCCAGGTGTGGCTGAATCTTATCAGCAACGCCATCAAATTTTCTGAAACAGGCGGCCGTCTGCTTCTGCGGCTCTCTGAAACGCCAGATGTTGTCAAAATCATTGTGAGCGACACGGGCATAGGCATGACCGCAGAAACGCAAACGCACATCTTCGAAAAATTCTACCAAGGTGATACTTCTCGCCGAGCACAGGGCAGCGGATTGGGATTGGCTCTGTGCAAAACCATTGTAGAAAAATGTCATGGAAAAATCTATGTCACCAGCGAATTAGGTAAAGGCTCAGTATTTTTGGTGGTGCTGCCCAAAGTACTGGAAGATATGTAAATATAGACGCATTCACATATAGGCAACACCCTTCCCCTCGACTTTACACATGGTTCAAAATGGATTCGCCAAATTCGCATGAAATATCTATTGACAGAGGTACATGAATGCATTATAATGAATGCAAGGAATACAGGGTGTATATAATCAAGCCCAAAAGCAACGTAATTCCTATGGTTTATATATTAAGGAGTGAGATGACATGAAAAGACAAGTCTATAATCCCTTTTTGCCCATTTATGAATACATCCCCGATGGAGAACCACACGTGTTTGGCGATCGAGTCTATTTATATGGATCGCACGATAAAGAGGGCGGCGAAACTTTCTGTATGCGGGATTATGTGGTCTATTCCGCACCTGTGGACGATTTGACAAACTGGCGGTGCGAAGGCACCATTTACCGTGCCGATCAGGATCCAGCTTATGTTACCGACCGCAAGTATATGTATGCGCCGGATGTGGTTCGTGGCAATGATGGAAAGTACTATCTCTACTACTGTATGTCTGGTAGAGACGGAAAAGGTGGCTATTTTGGCCCCATCAGCGTGGCGGTCTGTGACACACCCGCCGGGAAATACCGCTACCTGGGCTATGTGCGATATCCGGATGGCAGTCCGATGCTGGACTTTGTCTGCTTCGATCCAGGCGTACTCAACGACAACGGTGTGATTCGCATTTACTATGGCACCCAATTCCCCTATGAGGAGGAACCGGGCTTCGCCGAAAATGAAGCGCGTATTCTGGAAGAAATGGAGATGTTCCACAAGAGCCGAGAGGAGATTCTCCACACACCGGGCGGCGTCATGGGGCCGTGTATGGCAGTCGTGGGAGACGATATGCTGACGGTGCAGGCGCCGCCGAAGCACATCATTCCCTGTCGTACCCAAGGCACCAGTTTTGCAGAACATCCTTTCTTTGAAGCAAGTTCCATGCGCAAGGTGGGCGATAAGTACTATTTCATCTATTCCTCCTGGAAAAATCATGAGCTTTGCTATGCCACAAGCGACCGACCGGACGAAGGATTTACCTTCGGTGGGACGATTGTTTCCAACGGAGATGTCGGCTATCAAGGACGAGCAGAGCAAGACCGCCTGAATATGACAGGCACCACACATGGCAGTATCGAATGCATCGATGGAAAATGGTATGTATTCTATCACCGGCTGACGCACAAATCCGACTACAGCCGCCAAGCGTGTGCAGAACCGATCACGCTGCTGCCCGATGGCAGCATTCCCCAGGTGGAAATTACTTCCTGCGGACTGAATGGCGGCCCACTGGCAGCAGTAGGATGCTATCCGGCTGTTATTGCCTGCAACATCACCAACGGTCATATGCCGCATGGCAGCAATCACCGCTTTACAGAAAAATTCCCCCATGTCACCCACTGCGGTGAGGATCGTTTCGTTGGAGAAATCCAGGATGGAACCATGCTAGGGTATAAATATTTTGCCTTTTCCGGAGAGACGACTTGGGGCGTAGAATTGCGTGGCAACGGCAGCGGAACAATCCGGGCCTATACGGAGCCGGGCGGGAAGATCATTGGCTCGCTCCCAGTCACGCCCGCAGAGAACTGGACAAACTGCACCGGCGTATTGCACGCCCCTGCAGGCACGCACCCACTATACCTAGTATATACGGGAACAGGAGAAATCGCCATCAAAACCCTTTATCTGGGCGAGACGTTGGAAGGGGGCGAGACGTTGAAAGGCAAAAAGGAATGCGTGAACAATGATTGAAAAATGGATACAAACACTGTTGCAATACGGCGTGGAGAAATCGCTGATTATGACAGAGGACATGATTTTCGTGCGCAACCAGCTGATGGAACTGCTTCAGCTGACGGAATGGCACGACCCGGAACCGGCAGAGACCATTCCGCCGATTGATGAAATTCTGGAACAGCTGATATCCTATGCCTGTAAACAAGGCATCATCACCGATTCCAACGCCATACGGGATTTATTCGATACCAAAATTATGGGTTATCTAACCGCTATGCCCCATACAGTCAGCCGCAATTTCTGGCAGCAATACCAAAAGAGTCCCGAATCTGCTACGCAGTGGTACTATCAATACAGCAAAGACACCAACTATGTCCGTGCCGGACGAATCGCCAAAGACTTAACATGGACATACGAAAGTCCTTATGGTACACTGGATATCACCAT
>CASDUD010000101.1 GCA_949283725.1 uncultured Ruminococcus sp. | reverse complement strand
GATCCGGATGAGTACATCAAAAAATATGGATCAGAACGCTTTCGGCTTCTTCTCGAACAGGCGGGCGATGCCATCAGCTTTCGATTGGATCAATGTCGCACGGGACTTGACAGCGAAACAGAAGCAGGCAGAGTGCAAATTTTAAAGCGCATGGTTTCTGTGCTTGCAGAAATTGAGAACCCACTGGAACGGGATGTGTATCTCTCCCGAGTGGCAAAGCAGCTGGAAGTTACCACAGAGTCATTACAGGAACAGGTGAAAGATCGCCTTTCCATCCGAAAAAGATTAAATCATGACCGAGAATGGAAATCTGTCATCAGTCATACAGTACACCCTGAGGGGCGAACAGCAGCGCCGCAGACCGCTCCAGCACCATCTATGCGGGAAGTACGGGCAGAGGAACGCGTAATCTGCTACCTGCTGACCTATCCGGGAGATGCAGCATGGCTGATGGAATCGTTGGAAACAGCTGACTTTCATGTACCCCTATTTCGGACGGTGTATGAACAGTATACTGCTGCCATCGCAACAGCGACTCATTTCTCTTTGTCTGCTCTGGGAGAAGTATTATCCGATGCAGATATGGGAAAACTATCCGGGATTCCAGCCAAGTATCAGGAGATTCCTCTTTCCAAGCAGGAAATTCAAGACTGTATCCAACGGATGAAGGAGACAGACACAAACACTTCCATTCAATCAGATGAAGAACTCCGGGCACTGATTCAAAAGAAAAAACATACCCCATAAAAATGCCGGGATATGTTCTTGTACCACCCCAAACAAGACTGTCTGGCGGCTTTATATGGCATCTACCCTTTGATAATTTGTTAATAAATGGAGATGTATGCGTATGTACGGATACATTGATTTGCACGATAGATTGGATGTGCAGATGCTGCAGCAGCTCCATTTCCCACATATTCACACTATTTCCAAACCTTAGGAGGCATCCACGTATGGAACAAAAGAAAATGACCATTGACGCATTGATGGAACAGGGAAAAGCAACCGGAAAATTGACAACAAAGGAAATTACCGATGTGCTGGACGAACTGGATTTTGACACCGACCAACTTGCATCCATCATAAGTAGCTGTGAACAGCTGAACATTGAAATCGTGGACGACACTATCATTGACGACACCATCAATGAACATAATCTAGACTTGGTCGATGATTTGGAGATGACACTTTCCACGGAAGGCATTGCCATTGATGACCCCGTAAAAATCTATCTGAAGGAAATCGGACGGGTTCCTCTTTTGACTCCGGATGAGGAAACGGAACTGGCAAAGCGCATGGCAGAAGGAGACAGCTACGCCAAGAAGCGTCTTTCCGAAGCCAACCTCCGACTGGTAGTCAGTATTGCCAAAAAGTATGTGGGCAGAGGGATGCAGTTCCTCGACCTTATTCAGGAAGGAAACCTTGGGCTGCTGAAGGCTGTTGAAAAGTTCGACTACACAAAGGGCTTTAAGTTCTCCACATATGCCACCTGGTGGATTCGCCAGGCCATTACCCGTGCCATTGCTGACCAGGCAAGAACCATCCGCATTCCAGTGCATATGGTGGAGACCATCACCAAAGTCAAAAAAGTGTCGAGCCAGTTGCTTCATGAAACTGGACATGATCCGTCGGCTGAAGAAATTGCCGAACGGTTAGATATGCCAGCAGAGCGTGTGCGTGAAATTATGCGCATCGCCCAGGATCCTGTTTCACTGGAAACACCCATCGGTGAAGAAGAGGACAGCCATCTGGGTGACTTTATTCCCGACGATGATGCACCGGCACCGGCAGATGCCGCTTCGCTGATGCTTTTGAAAGAGCAACTCAATGAAGTACTTGCCACGCTGACCGATCGGGAAGCAAAGGTACTGCGCCTGCGATTTGGCCTGGAAGACGGACGTTCGCGCACACTGGAAGAAGTAGGCAAGGAGTTTGATGTCACTCGGGAACGTATTCGCCAAATTGAAGCGAAAGCACTGCGCAAACTACGTCATCCGAGTCGCAGTAAAAAAGTAAAGGATTTTTTGGATTAATCCTGCAAAAAAATTTCCTGCTGCACCCCGATTTCTCCTTGCAATGTATAGGTAATCGTCCATTCCACACCGTTCTCCGAAGAGAGGACGGTGTTTTTTTTATCTATAATGGTGACATCCTGTAAAAAATTGGATTCATACCGTTCAACCTGTTCTTGAAGCTGTTGCTGCACTTCCTCTTCTGTCAGCATTATTTCCTTTGTTCGGTATTCATGATAGGTTTCTGTATATATCCCAATGGGAATGGTCTGTCCCAAAAATGAGAAAAAACGACAACTTGTGGTACGGATACTGTCATCATAGGGATTTTCCCGTCTGCCCAGCGGAAAATGCTGGGCAAACAAATCTAAATATTGCACAGTATGCGTATCACCAGTTGGCGAGCGCACAGATTGCGCATAAGTACAGGTGAATGTCTCACTTATTTGATACTGCCCGATGATACTGCCCATGGCATGGCGTGTCACCAGCTGCCCTGTTTCATCGGTACTAATGCCGCTTACCAACAGCTCTCCCTTCTGTACGGCATCTCCTACCAAACGCATCAGTTGCCCCCGATATATCGAAACAGATATGATCACTCCATCATATGCTGAACGAATATTGGAAGGGTGCTGGGTCTGTTGCATTTCTGGTTCCAGCGTGCGTTCCATCACTTCCACTACCAATCGGTTACCTGTGTGCCGCATACCCACCCACGCCAGTTCTTCTACCGCCGCCCGCAGCTTATGCTCACACTGCGCAAATGGAATCGAAGGAATCCAACTGCCTCGTTCTACACCGCACTCTTCCAATACGGCGATAATTTCCGCTTCGGACGCAGCCTCGCTGCCTTGAATCTCGATTTCTAGAACAATATTGGAGCAGTAAAACAGTAGCCCCAGTGACAATAAAAATCCCAGTGGAATCCCGAATCGAAATCGATAGCGATGTAGAATTTCTCGCCATGTTTCACAAGGGTTGCATTGTAAAGTGACATGGTAGCGTGCCGCCAGAGATTCTATTTCCGCCTGTTGACGAGCATAGCAGCAAAAATGAAAAGTATTTCCTCGACACGCCTGTTCCCGGCAAGGAATCCCCGCCTGTAACAATGCATTGATAAAGCTATACAGCCGCCCGCCTGTCGCTGTTACATCACACATTCTTTGGATGGCTTTTCCCATATGCTTTCCCCTTTGGCGTCAGTGTTATCGTTCGAATCTGGCCATGAATTAGAATACCTTCTGCGGTACGTATGTCGGTTCGAAGCCGTGCGCCCCAGACCTCAATGGTGAATTCTCCCGTCTGTACCACAATGCGAATGTCGTTGTATTCCTGCACTTTTTTGCAATTCTCAATATACAGTTTCCGATCGGAAAACAATTCCAGATGTGTCGCATAACCCAGCGCATTGCGCCCCCATTCCCGCACACGTTCCCACATCGGCCTCTCCTCCCGTCTATTGTCTGTTTTCCTACCATATGCGTTCATCGAACGAATTATGCATATTCTTCCAGACACGGCTCATATAGTAGAGGCAGTATTGCAAGTTCTACATTCGATTCATCAGTTTAATGTGTGCTCACATAAACGTATGCGTACATCTTTTCTGCAAAATTTCCCGCTTACTGCGTGCAAAATCCTTGCCCTACGGATTTTTACCTTGTATACAGAAAAATGTTGCTCAAAAATCTGCACATCTATTTTATGTGAACACGTCTTAGAAGGGAAGTGTCAGCTTATGCCATCCACTTATGCACACAAGAGCCATCCGCTGTTCATGATGCTCCTGCTTGGATTGACGGTAGGATATCTCGTTTTTTTTGCCGACCTTGTGCGCCAGGAAATGGAAGATACTATTGTTCGCTGTTTAACAATCCTGATTCCCTCGATGTACGCGATGATGATTGTGGCACAGCTGCTTATCCGCACACAACTCTGGGAATGGTTTGGAAAACCCTTTCGCTGGATTGCTCGAACTGTATTTCACTTGCCTGAGACAGTCTATGCCCTGTTCTTGTTCAGTCAATTTGCCGGTTATCCGGTAGGTGCCAGCATGTTGCGCACGCTCACTATTGAAGGCAAATTATCCCGTTCCAGCGCAGAAAAGCTATTGTGCGTTTGCTACGGCGGCGGACCTGCCTTTCTCCTGGGCCTGCTGGGCAACGGTTGTGCACACTATATATTTTGGGTGATTTTTCTTGCCCAAATAGCTGCCAATCATGTGGTTTGCTTTTTTCTATTTCGCAGATCGCCCTGTCCATCGGTTGTCGAAACAAGCGCCTACACGCCGTTTTCTGCTGCTGTCCTTGTAGAAAGCGTTGTCTCCGCAGGTACATCTCTTTTGCAGCTATGCGCTATCATGCTCTGCTTTTCCATCTTCAGTACTGTACCTGATGCACTGGGCCTGTATGATCATTTGCCATCGGCATACGTACCACTATTTCAAAGTGTACTGGAAGTATCTAACTTAGTGCAGGTGTCTTTGTCCTGCCCTGAACGCTATCTTGCTTTTACAGGATTATTGTCCTTTGGCGGA
>CASDUD010000100.1 GCA_949283725.1 uncultured Ruminococcus sp. | reverse complement strand
GAAGCTGCTCGAGAAGTGGACGAATATTTGATGGGTTACACCAACCTCCACTGAGAAAGTACGCTTTTTAGTAAGAAAATCTAAGGCAACACCGCACAAAGAGTGTCTAGCGGCTTTGTGCGGTGTTGCCTTTTTAGTTATGTTTCATATATTGCAATAAAATTATTTCTGTGTGTAGGTACACTGGAACTGACGGAATGTGCCAGTAATGGCCCCAACGCTGTAAAGTCCCAGCATTACGCCGGTAAAACCGCCGGATACTTCACTTGAGAGATATTTTGTCTCCCCGCTTCCCAGGGTTATGATTTTGTCCCCGCAACGAATGCTGTATGTGTAAACAAACCGGTTGCCTTGTACCAAAAGCGTAGCGTGATCCTGTGCCAGCGGCACGCTGGTTTCCAGATGCTTGATGCCGCCGATATTGCGCTTCAAAATAGCGGAGGTCTGACCGCTTTCTTCTCGACGTAAGGCGATGTCATAATGTTCCGCTTCGCACATATAGCACGTTACGCCCGCCTCGCCAGATGTGCCCGTTAGCTGCAATGCTACAGATAGCGTAAAATCAAAATCCTGCTGGCGCATGGCAAGGAAGGTGGGGGAGTCTACTTCATCCAGTGTGATATCACTGCCACGGAGTATAGCATAATCTGCATGAAGCGTATAGTTTTCCCGCACTGGGCGGCGCAGATAGCACCAGTCTACCGTCCAATCCATATTTTCAAAGGTATAGCAGTGTTTTTCTGTCTGTACAAAATCGCCTTCTATTGTGTAGGATGCATCAGTTGTGCCGTCTTTTCCGGCGGTAAACCAGCCGTCCGAACCGAACTGCACTGGTGTAAGAAAGACCTCTCTTCCCAGATTGTGATAGGGCATCCACAGGTCGATCTGCCGGAACCCCAGGCTAAGGATATGCCAGTGCCCGTTTGGATCCTGCACCAGGTCACCATGGCCAATGCCCTGAATTTCATAGGGTGCTTTGTTACGATTGGTGAGAACCGGGTTGCCCGGATAGCCAGTGAAAGGTCCCCAGACGGATGCACCACGGGCGTAGGTAATCATATGACCATATTCTGTGCCCCCCTCAGCTGCCATTAAATAATAGGTGCCGTGGATGCGGTACAGATGTGGACTTTCCAGAAATCGGCCGCCGGAACCCTGCCAAATACAGACGCTTGGGGAGCGCTTTTCACCGGTTTCAATATCGATCTCACACTGAACAATACCGTGTTTCCCCTGATCATCGGTGCCATTGCTCATAAAATAGGCGCGGTCATCTTCAAAGAACAGGGAGGGGTCGATGCCGTCCTGGTCAACATAGATAGGTTCTGACCAGGGGGCGTGGATGTCATCAGTATAAACATAGAAGTTTTGTCCAGTGCTGTGGTTGGTTGTTACTAGGTAAAAGCGGCGGTTATGATAGCGGATTGTGGGGGCAAATACGCCGCCGGAACTGCCCACCTTGTCCAGCATAACTTGGGAATTTCGAGTCAGCGCATAGCCGATGGGTGTCCAGTTTATCAGATCCTGGCTCTCTAGAAGCGGTACACCCGGGAAATACTGAAAAGAACTGCACGCCATATAGTAGGTGCCGTTGGCGCGGCACACGCTGGGATCTGGATAAAAGCCTTTGACGACAGGGTTTTGATACTGCATAGGATTATTTCCTTTTTGATTTTACTTTGAATAGTTTTATGATACCATAAATGAAAACATATGTCCAGCTTTTTTGAAAGATAGCATATTTCGAAAGACTTCTTATTGTAAGGCAACACCGCCATAATCAGCGGTTTTCATGGCACATATGCAAAAAACGCACACATCCCGGCTAGTAGCTGCGGATGTGTGCGCAGAGTGTTTAATAGGTGATGCAGTAAGATATTAAACGCCAAATGAAATGCCGAGATTGCGTGCCGTCTGCACCAGTTGGTTATCTTCCGTGACGAACTTGGTCTTTCCAGCGATATCGTCCAGCCGATTGGCGGTGATGGTTCCGTTGACCTTAGCAACTGTCATGCCGTACTGTTCTTTCTGAATTAGCTGTGCTGCATAGACGCCGAACTGTGTTGCCAGGATACGGTCATAGGCACTGGGACTGCCACCTCGGAGCATATGTCCTGGTACACATACACGTGCTTCTAGCCCGGTTTTCTGCTGAATCTGTGCCGCAATGCGGTTGGTTGCGGTGGTGATACCTGCTTCGGCACGCAGTTTTGCCCGTTCTTTCTTTTTCAGTTTGGCTTCTTCTTGGTCAAAGCAGCCTTCTGCTACGGCGATAATGGAGAAGTTCTTTCCGCTTTCGCTGCGTTTCAGGACGGATTTGCAGACCTTTTCAATATCATAAGGAATCTCTGGAATCAGGATAATATCTGCTCCACCAGCAATGCCTGCGCTCAGCGTAAGCCAGCCAGCCTTGTTGCCCATAATTTCGCACAGCAGGATGCGAGAGTGACTGTTGGCAGTGGTGTGAAGCCGATCGATGGCATCGGTGGCGGTGTCTACCGCTGTGTGAAAGCCAAAGGTGACATCTGTGCCGAAGATATCGTTATCAATGGTTTTAGGGAGTCCAATGACGTGCAGCCCTTCGTCTGCTAGCAACTTTGATGTCTTATGTGTCCCGTTGCCGCCAAGGGTCAGTAGGCAGTCCAGTTTTTGGCTCTGGTAGGTTTTTTTCATGTTCTTGACCTTGTCGATTTTGTCGTCACCGATGACTTTCATCATCTTGAAGGGCTGACGCTTGGTGCCAAGGATGGTGCCGCCCCTTGTCAGAATGCCGGAAAAATCCTCTGGTTTCATTTCTTTACAGATATTGTGAATTAGCCCATAGTAGCCATCACAGATGCCGACGATTTCCACCTGATCCTGTCCTAGCATCTCATAGCATGCCTTTGCCACACCGCGAATGGT
>CASDUD010000099.1 GCA_949283725.1 uncultured Ruminococcus sp. | reverse complement strand
GGTCAAGAAATTCATAGACTTCCAGCGTGACCTCCACGGCCACAGCTTGTCCGTTGTAATTGATGGTGACTTCCATCTGCCTTTCCTCCGTTCAGATTTTTGCGGGAAAATCTGAACGGGGCGGCGGGGAACGGCACCGGGGGCAAGGTTCGGGCCATGTTGACCCGATGTTCCGGCCCCATAGGTATGAAAAAACGCCCGGACAGCATGAAGCGATTCGAGCGCAAAAAATACGGTATTCAGTTACATTGTGACAATTTTCGCACCGGCTGCCAGACGGGGGCTGTTCGGTGGCCAGGCTTTTTTTGACGATAGCGCAAATATCGTCTGAATTTGTCGGCAGTCAGTGTGCTTCATGGCGGCTCCCTCCTAAAGCCGCCGTGTTGGCGTATAGGCGTCACTCCTTTATTGAGGGCATAAAAGAACGGCGGCCCTGATTTCTCAAAGCCGCCGTGTGATAGTTTAGGCGTGTCAATAGGTCTGCTGTACGACGGCTTTTTTCTTTTGCCGTCGTTCGGCAGATAGTGGTACTTACTTATTTACTCTGTTCTTTCTTCAGCTTCCTTTAAAAAGTAAATTTTTTATCTCATATCCTACAGGTCAACTTTATCAAAATATTTTACAGAAATGCGATATGCAAGTGACAGAAACGCCGTATAGCAAATAATTCCTACAACCAAAATAGGCAACTGCATCAGCAAATATTTTGGCTGATAGCTGTCCAGCCAAGAGAGCTCCGGTATATGGGCGACTGCTTCCACCGCAATCATCAATACTACCATGGGGATCGATGCCAAAATAAAGGCTTTCCCTGCCTTGTAACCGTTCTTATAAAACGCTGGAAAGAACACCAAATCAAAGACAGCGTATACAATTAGGCCAAAGCCGTACCAAGCAAGCGTTGCATCCAGCCCTACGGGATTGTTCTCAATGTTTAAAGCATTGCGAAGAAAAGCAAATGGGATAGAAAACAGTAACTGAAACATCTGAACAGAAACGATTAGCAGACACTTACCCAAAACACTTTCACTCTTTGTTACCGGAAGGATAGCCGTGTACCAAGCGTCATTCGTCTCACGCGCATTTAGAAATGTAATGTAGGGCGCCAAGCAGCCAAACATAAAGATGACACTATAAGGATAAGCCGGCACAAGAACAAGGCAACCTAAAAAGGCAAATACAATCGAGGTTGGATGAGCAGCAAGCCTGATTTCTTTATACAGCAGCGTCATCATCCCACTCACTCCTTTCCGTCCGCAGCATGATTTCTTCCAGAGTGAGCGGCCCCATATCCTCTGGCGTTTTTAAATGCTCAAAAGAGCGCAGGAATGTGTCCTTATCCGCACTTTTCAGCACACGTCCATTCTGGATATAGGTGATGTCATCTGCGCATTTGTCCAAGTCAGAAGTAATATGCGTAGAAAACAAAATGGAGCAGTTTTCGTTTTTCACGATTTGACGGAAAATGTGCAGCAACTCCTCACGGGATACGGGGTCAAGGCCCGAAGTTGGTTCATCCAGAATTAGCAACTCGGCATGGTGCGACAGTGCCAAGGCAAGCAGATATTTTACTTTCATGCCGTTTGAAAGCTCTTTGAATTTCTTGCTTTCATCTAAGGCAAACCGCTTGATGTACTTCTGGTACTGCTCCTGATCCCAGTCGGTGTAAAACTTTTGGGTGACAGCTGTAATGACGGAAAGTTTCTTCAGCGGGTAAAAATCAATCCCGCCGAATACAACACCGATGCGCTGTTTACACTCTTTTTCATACTGGCTAAAATCCTTTTGAAAAATCTTTACGCTCCCACTCTCTGGGGACACCATATTGAGGATGGATTTTAAAGTCGTACTTTTCCCGGCCCCATTTTTACCGATTAACCCCATGATGCGTTTGGGGGCAAGAGAAAAACTCACATCCTCCAGCGCAAACCCAGGGTAACGCTTGTAAAGGCCCTGGACGCTCAGCACAGCTTCCATCATTTTTTCTCCTTTTCATCGGGGACATCGGCAATATTCAAGGCAGTATTGAATAACTGAGCAATGCCCAAGAAAAATTCTTCTTTCATCAGGGCAATGCCTGGATGTTCCAGAGATTCGTCCCCCAAAATGACCAGCTGATCTCCAGGCTTGATTCGGAAC
>CASDUD010000098.1 GCA_949283725.1 uncultured Ruminococcus sp. | reverse complement strand
TTACATTTGTCAGTATCCACAGTATCATTTTTCGGGCGAAGTCGCAGAAGCCTTTTTTTACATTAAGCTGGCCTATAACAGCCATTTTCCTTTTTATGTGCATTGCCAGCTTCGTACTACTCGTATGGCTGTTTGGTTTGCCCATTTTAACAGCAATTACGTTGCTTTACTTGCTCGTTTTCTGTGGACTGATTTATCGCCTGCTACTGTTTTGGAAAGCAGGCAAATCGGATAATTATGCCTCAGATACAGTTCCTTCTTTTTACGAATATACCGTAGCACAGCTCAAACATGAAGAAGCGTTGAGAAAGGAATTTACCAATTATCTGCATGATGATATTTTGCAGGACATCCTCTCGATGAAAAACCTGTTGCACAAAGCCGGACAGCCTGAAGTTCAGCGACTGCTGGATGATACGCTGCGGAAACTGACATCTTCCATACGTTCTCAAATGCAGGCATATCATCCAAAGTTGTTAAAGAACTTGACCTTCAAGGAAAATTTGCAAAGTGTCCTTGACTCTATCACTAACGACAATAACACCACCGTTGCCTTAGATTGTAAGGGCGATATTTTTCTGGTAGAGCCATATACCATGTTGATTTGCCGATTTGCGAGGGAATTGACCGTAAACGCCCTCAAACACTCTCATGCAACACGGATTGAAGTAAAACTGCAACAAGAGCATGACATGATCGCCCTGCAAGTATCCGATAATGGTGATGGATTTTCAGTAACGGCGGACAATCCGTCCCTTCATCATGGGCTATCTTCTATCAATGAACAGGTGGCTTTTCTGAATGGGCAAATGACAATCAAAGCAAATCCAGAAGGTGGGACAAGTGTTGACATCCAAATACTCATGAAAGGAGATGAATCCTATGCGAGTTTTGTTGGTCGATGACCATGCGCTTTTTGCTCAAAGTCTGGCGATTGTATTATCTGACTTTCCATCCATCGAACAATTTTCAAATATCAGATCTGTTGATGAAATAGAGGCAACGATTGAACGGGACAAGCCGGATCTTCTGCTGATGGACATCAATCTTGGAAAACTATCTGAAGAAGATGGTTTGCTTCTGGCACAGAACCTTTTGCAAAAGTATCCCCGCCAAAAAATTGTTATCTTGTCAGGCTACGACCTGCCGGTTTATCGCAAAGAAGCTAAGAAGCTGGGAGCAAAAGGCTTTATCAACAAGGATATTGAGCCAGAAGAATTGTTGCACATTCTGGAAGCAATAAATAATGGCTCCACCTTCTTTGAAAAAGATGGGGTCTATATAGAGGAACTGACAGAAACCGAAAAGCAGGTTTTGCGTATGCTGTCCAGTGGTATTAAAAGGAAAGAAATTGCCAAACAGCTTTTTATGAGCGAGAGAACCGTGTCCAATCATCTGCAACATATATTTGAAAAATTAGAAGTATCCTCGGCGGTAGAAGCTGTCACAAAATCTATCCAGTTGGGATATATTCCTCCACTTTAATTAACCTCAACATAAAACGGCCTGCATCTGCAGGCCGCCCTTGTTGATGGTATTCTGTTCAGTCTTTGCGCCGGATCACAGGAACCTGTTTTACCTTTTTCCCCACAGTCCGCCGTTCCAGAGCAAACACCATGTCGCTGGTGCGCTCAAAAAATCCGATGTCCTTTTTCCAGCTTATGCCGCATTTACAGTGCTGCAAGCCGATGAACTGCTGCTTCATTTTCCTGCCGCAGACCGGGCAGACCTTGTTGCTGGCTCCCATGCCGCCACCGCCTTTCCATGTTCCGATTATACCATATCCGGGCGGCGCGTTCACCTGTAAATGCG
>CASDUD010000097.1 GCA_949283725.1 uncultured Ruminococcus sp. | reverse complement strand
TTATCGCCGGGTGTCAGCCTGGCAGATTCGCCGGTCTGCTGGGCAAAGAGCAGGGCTTCTTCGCTCTCGGTCATGCCTGTGTACACGATGCAGCGGACCATCAAATCCTTGCCGCCATTGAGCAGCTTGAGGACTGCGATGGTGTGCTGGCCGTCAAACACATAGTAGTGTCCGCTGCGGTAGCTGACCTTCGGAGGATTGACCAGACGGGGGTCAAACCTCGCAGCAATCTTTCGTACCCGGTGGATGTTCAGCTCCCGCTGGTAGCTGCCACGGGGGACTTCAAGAAACTTGCTGTTGATCATCATTTCCTGATAGGCGCTGGTACGGCTTGTTCTCATGTAGTCCTCCTCATTTTTTGCAGGTAGTGAATTCCCTTTTCTGTAAGGCTTTTAATGCCGTCCCGGCAGGCGCTGCGATGTTCCCTATAGTTTTCCAGGCAGGTATCCCAGCGGAAGATCATGGTGTCCAGGGCATCTTCCAGCTCTGCGCAGATATCGTCTGCGTCGATTTCCCCGTTGGACTGCAACATATCGGCTGAGATGTCCCGGATGGCTTGCAGGGTCTCGGCGGCGCTGCGCCTGGGCTTCGGCTTTTCTTCAGGCTTTTCGCTTTCCTTGGCCTGCCGGAGCTACTGGACCAGAGCGGGCCGCTCCTCCGGCGGGGCCTTGGCAATGGCTGCTACAGCCTTCTCTGTGGGCTTGATGCTGCCGGAAAGAATCTCCTGTTTGATGCCCGGAGCAACTTCTTCTGCAGCGTCTACACCTTTGGCAAAATGCTCTGCACGGCTTACATGTCCTGCCGTTGCTGCACCTTACCCATTCTGCTGTGCAACCTCCCCAAGTTTGGTGGTCATGATTCGGTAGAGTTCCAGGTCCTGGGGGAACCGGTCCACAAAGGGCAGGATGACGTTGCCATAAAACAGCAGCCCTTCGCCTTTGCCGAAGTGGGTCACATAACTGAGCTGATGGGGCGAGATATTGAGCTGTTTGGCGAGGATCTGCCGGTCGCCGGCGGCCTGGTTGCGCATTGGGAAAAAATTCCTCGTTCGCTCCCTAAATCCCCGCGTTTTGAAATTTGCCAAACGGGCAACAAAAAAGCAGCAAATCTTTTTCAGACTTACTGCTTTCACTGGCCGCCGGTGGGTGGCTGGTATTCTGTTTTGAACATGGTGGGGGGCGGGCAGCGCTCCTTGCTGGCCGCCCCTTGATTACCCATCAGCAAAGGCAGACAGGGCTGTTAACGGCGGCGCGTATGCGCCGTTCATCTTGACCGCCCGCTGGCTCGGCCGGCTTTGCTATTCGGTAGCCAGGAGAATGCTTTTGGTTGCTATGTTATTTCTGAATGCGAGATCATGTTCTACAAAAATTATGGTTGGCGAAAACTCTTTTATCAGTTTTTCAATTTGTATTCGAGAATAAATATCAATATAGTTTAGCGGTTCGTCCCACACATAGAGGTGCGCCTGTTCGCAAAGGCTTTTTGCAATCAACACCTTTTTCTTTTGTCCAGCTGAAAAGTCCTCCATTTTCTTCTCAAACTGGATTCGTGGGAAGTCCATCTTACGCAAAATCGCCTTGAACAAACTTTCATCAATATGATGGATTTCTGTAAACTCTGATAAAGAGCCTTTGAGTTTTGAGGTGTCTTGTGGGATGTAGGACAAGATGATTCCTGAACCGATTGCAAGTGTGCCATAATGTTCTATGGACTGTCCCATCAGCAGCTTTAGCAGGCTTGTTTTTCCCGCTCCATTTTTTCCGTCAAGGACGATACGCTCCCCTTGCTTTATTTCAAAAGAGACGGGTTGACAGATACCTTTTCCATTAAAAATCGGTACTATATCCGATACAGTAAGCAGCGTATCTGTAAAATATTGCAAGGGGAAAATCTTCAAATCATCCGCTTTTTCCGTATTCCTGAGAAGTCTGGATTTTTGCTCAACTTCATTTTGACGCCGTGTCCCAATGGATTTAGAGCGTTTCATCATTTTGGCTGCTCTTCTTTTTGCCGCTGCACTCGCTGTCGAATTTTCCACAGAGTCAGACCATGCGGCCAGCCGTGCTTCCGATTGCTGTAACCGTTTTATATCTTTCTTCAAATGTTCATTTTGTGCCGTTTCATACTTCTGTTGTTGCTCGAAGTTTTCCCACCACGAAGAAAAATTCCCTTTTTGTACTTCAATCGTTGTACGGTTAATCGATAAAATGTGGTCAACACAGCCATCTAAGAAACAGCGGTCGTGTGATACCAATATAAACCCTTTCTTCCGTTTCAAGTAAGCCGAGACGATTTCCCTCGCCCGAGTGTCCAAATGGTTGGTCGGCTCGTCGATCAGCAAAAAGTGACCATTGTTCAAAAAGAGTGCGGCAAGCAAAACCTTTGTCTGCTCTCCGTTGGAAAGTGTGTAAAGCGGCCTCCAAAGCACATCTTCACAGACTTCCAGATAAGACAATTCCCTTAACAGTTCCCATTCTTATGCCAGTGGGCATATTTCTGAGAAAATGTCCGAAGTTATCCTGCTTTTATCATCAACAGGATATGGAAAGTAATCAAATTTCACCGAGGCTTGTATTTTTCCCTGGTATTCGTATCTCCCAAGCAGGAGATTTAGAAACGTGGTTTTTCCTCTGCCGTTTCTACCAATAAACCCAAGTTTCCAATCTGTATCAATTTGAAAATTAACATTTTCAAAAATATTATCGTAACTGGATGGATAGGCAAACGTAAGATTTTCAACTCGAATCATTGACATATTTTAGTCCTCCGTTGTTTCTGAGTGGTAAATATATAAAATAAGAGCTGCAAGAAAGCCAGTTCTTGCAGCTCGTTACAGCATAATAGTATCACTCTATATCAGGAGAGACACGACTACAATATATCGAGTAAACAGACTTTTAACTTTCTTGCAACGAATACAATGATACCGTAAACCAAAAGTATCATCGTATATTCAAAATTATTTGCAAGAAAAGTTAATCATCTTTTCACCTCACTCATTATTTTTCTTGAGGGTATCATCAAAGAAAGTAAAAGTCAAGTAACAACCAAGTTTGGGATAGTATTTTTTCAATAAGTTAAATGAAATTTTGTTCTTGAATTTTTTCGAAAACGAGTGGTATAATCCTTTTAATTGGAACGCGTATAATGGTTCAG
>CASDUD010000096.1 GCA_949283725.1 uncultured Ruminococcus sp. | reverse complement strand
ATCTGAAAAATTATGAAAACATTGATTTCTTGTGAAAAATATGTTATACTCAAAAAGTAAAATTATTAGAGCGCAAAAGAAAGGATTTTTGTATGAGATTTTGGAAAAAAGGATGGGCGGCCATTGTATCTATGGTCTGTGTCATCAACATACCGATTAGTAGTGTGCAGGGTGAACTGGTACAGTCCCTTATTATGCCTCTCACTGCCGAGGCTGAGGTCTATGAAAATCTGACCTATGATGTGTTGGCAGATGGGACGCTTGAAATTATCGATTGTGCAGCAGATGTCTTTGGGGTTTTGACCATTCCCGCAGAGATCGATGGTACAGCGGTGACGAAGATTGGGGAAAGTGCGTTTCGGGATTGTATGGGACTTCAGCGCATTGTCATCCCTGCGAGCGTTACCAACATTGCAGAGGCGGCATTTATGGGCTGCGGAAACTTGGCCAATATTCAGGTGGATGAGAACAATCCGGTGTACTGTCATGCAAAGGGTGTGTTGTTTAATAAGGCACAGACGGAACTCATCTATTGCCCAGAGGGGAATATGGTGGCGTATACGGTACCGGATGGCGTGGAGACGATTCATCCCCGTGCTTTTTATGATGGAAATGTGACCAGCGTTGCCATTCCTGCCAGCGTCACGGAAATAGGGGCAGAGGCATTTGTTTCATGCAGCTACTTAACACAATTCGAGGTCGCAGCAGACAATGCGGTGTACAGCAGCCGAGACGGTGTACTGTTCAATAAGGCGCAGACAGAGCTACTGTGTTTCCCTATGGATTCTGCCATGGAGCAATATATAGTTCCGAATGGTGTCACGCAAATTGCTGCTTTGTCGTTTTATAACTGTTGGAATTTGACAGATGTCATGCTGCCAGAAAGTGTACAGCAGATTCAGGAGAAAGCATTCTTTGGTTCCCAAAAATTGACTTGTATACAAATGGCAGAAGGCTTGATATCTGTTGGGGACAGTGCATTTGCTTATTGTAGTAAATTAACCAGTATTAAACTGCCAGATAGTGTAACCTATTTAGGCAGTGAGGCATTTTATGGTTGTTCTCAGCTGGCGCAGGTGGTGCTACCGAAAAATTTGAAACGTATCGAAAATCGCACCTTTGATTGTTGCAATTCTTTGACGAACATTACGATTCCCAGTGGCGTGACTTATATCGGCGAGTATGCCTTCTGGCTCTGTAGAAGTCTGCGCAGCATTTCGATAGCAGACAGTGTTATCCAAATTGATTCCATGGCATTTGGCAACTGCACGGCACTGATGGATGTGTACTATACGGGTACGGAGGCGGAGTGGAACGTGATCGATGTCTATGGCCTCGGTAACGAACGCTTGCTGAATGCCAACATTCACTTTTCCGATAACACCGTTATTATTGGGACTTTTACTGGGGATGTAAATAATGATGGTGTGATTAATACAACCGATGCTTTCTATGCACTTATGATATATGCCAAAGTTTCTGCCGGATGTGTGGACGATGGTTTCACCGATGCTCAGCGTAACGTTGCTGATGTGAATTTCGATGGCGTGGTGGATACCATTGATGCTCATAAAATACTGATATATTATGCAATAGCATCCTCAGGCGAAATACCCAGATGGGATATCATATAAAAGAAATTTTGCAAAATTTGATGCGATTCCATGCGTATGGTGATATGCGAAAAATTTGCTCCAAAAAGAAAATTTGCGTATTTTGATATGAATAACAAATATACGGCATTAAAACGTAAAATTTCGAATTCTTAAAATTAAAAAATCATATTTTGTGGGAAATCTATTGACAAGCCGCATAAAAAGTGCTATACTATATAAGCCAGCTGAGGAAACATAAAGAACTGGAAAGCTGAAAAATATTGGGGTGTAGCCAAGCGTTAAGGCAGTGGACTCTGACTCCATCATTCCGAGGGTTCAAAGCCTTCCACCCCAACCATAACTGCACCGAAATTTTGATACAAATTTCGGTGCAACTTTTTTATGCAAAACGGCTCTATTCTACGAGGTTTCGGGAATAGAGCCGTTTTCAATTGCTTTGCAGGTAGGGTAAAAATAGCCGTTCAGATACACGAAAGTATACCAAAAGAAAACGGCATCAAAAAAGTCGCATATTTTTGCTTTAGGGTGGCAAAGTGTTTGATACTAAATGCAACTTTTTTGTTAAGAAAATAACAATCGTTTTCTATTGGTTTGAGGACATAAAAAAGACCTCCGCAGCCTGCATTTTCTGCAAACTGCGGAGGTTAATTTACGCTTCAATTTCTGTTCCATCAAGGAATTTAAAAATGATTCTGCCGTCATGATGTACTGTTGCTTTTTCAATGAGCGTCCGCCAGAGTGCTGCATCGAAGAAGTCGATTGCTCCAGTTAATGCT
>CASDUD010000095.1 GCA_949283725.1 uncultured Ruminococcus sp. | reverse complement strand
GAAAAAGGGCTTTGGAAAGAACTGACGGAAAGAACAGCAAATTATTCAGTTTTTCGAACCGTGGAAAACCCGCACGGTTACAAGGTTTTTAGTGGACGAAACGGACAGCTTCCCGCAAGATTTCGAGTGTGGCTCGTTATGACCACTTCGATAACTCTCCTGCTACTTGCTTATACGATAAAAACGACCCTATTACATAGTTTCTGCTGTAACCATCTGTCATACAACACCATTTCTATCAGCGTATCTCATTATACCATACATTTCCCTCAAATGCAAGCTTTTTTTGAAAATTGTACATACGCACAAAAATTTATGGAAACTCCAGATTTAAATTATTAATTTTGTGCAATATCTCCAAGTCGCTTGACAATTGCTATAAAAAGATTTATAATGAAATAGATTTTTTGCGGAAAAATATCAGTCGATGCTGTCATTGTCCTGATGTAGCACCGCTGTCCGAAACATTGTCGGCATATACGTGTGTTCCATATTTCTTTCTGAACGGACGATTTTACATCAGGGGATGGGATGCTTTATTTATGAAGGTAATACTGTAGTAGGCTTTGCACGGTGTTGCCAAAAATTTGCCGCAGCGAAAGAAAGGGTCGTTTCAATATGAAGGTTTTTTTTGCCAGCCTCTCCAAAAGTGCAAAAGTTACGCTCATTACCTGTGGAAGTTTTCTAATCCTTACGATGCTGCTTATGATTTTTTTAATGCTCTGCCCGATTCATACCGAGAGTTCGGCGAACAATATCAACGAGGGCTTGATTGTCACCACGTCTGCTACAGAAACGACGGCTACGGAAACGACAACTATAACCACACGATTTACTCGGAGAACCACCACTGTTGGTCGCAGAACAACGACTGAAAGGAGAACCACAACAGCAGCATATATCTCTCCAAATGTTATGGAAGAAGATGAGACATATGGTTATGATGGTTATGATGACTATGATGGTATAGTGGAAGATACACCCGTTTTACAAACTACGCAGCGGTATACGTATACGAGTCCCAGTTATCAGACAACCATAGCACCGACTTGGACGTATCCGCAGACACAGGCACCAGTAGTTGTGGAAACCGAGCCGCCGACGGTCGTAGACCCCCCTGTACAGGAGACGCTTCCTGCGCAGGAAGCGGATGATTGGAATACTTCTGTGGAATAGTGTGTAGAGGGAAAATGCGTTTTTTGAGAAATACGCATACGTTTTCATGCCAAGCGAACTTGCCGATATATGCAGCAGGTTCGCTTTTTTGGGATTTTGGACAGAATTTTATACACTCGCGCTTAGCACATATGCATAGGGGAAAGGAGCGTTTGTTATGAAAACGGAACCGGAAGACAATATTTTGGCCTATTGTCGGTGGCGGGGTGATCTGCCTATGCAGCTTGTTCCATTTTGCCCCATCGATAATCTGATTTTCTGCTGCCTGAGCTATTTGAACTGGAATGGCATTGGAGAGGGTACACAGGTGCAGGATGCTATTGCGCTTTCTGATGCTGCGCATCTTTGGTTGAAAAAACCGGACAATGAACAGGAGGTTCGTGTTCCATCTGACCGGACATTGCTGGAAATGGCTGCCAACAGCACTCGCTTCGGTTATATCCAATTGTTTCGCTATATGGAACAAACCAACGAGAGCCGTTATCAGCAGTTTTCGGCAGTGACATTTTTGTTGGATCCGGATACAGTTTATGTGGCGTTTCGAGGGACAGATGCCTCGCTGAATGGTTGGCGGGAGGATTTTAATTTGTCCTTTCTGCCCCATATTCCTTCTCAGGCGGTGGCGTGCGCTTATTTCGAAGGAATTGTTTCTATGGGATTTTCCCGCATATACCTCGGTGGTCATTCCAAAGGTGGCAATCTGGCGATCTATGCTGCCGTTCACAGTGATATTCCAGATCGTTCTGTTATCTGCGGCGTATATAACAATGATGGTCCCGGATTTCCCACAGATCTGAATGCCATTCCGCAGTACCAGCAGCTTAAGTCCCGCATTTTTACTTACGTACCCCAGGCCTCTGTTATTGGTATGTTGTTGGAACATACCGAAGATTATCAGGTGGTTTGCAGTACACAAAAGGGATTTTTACAGCATGATCCCTATTCCTGGCGGGTGGTGCGGGATGACTGGCAATATCTACAGGAGACTACCTCTGCCAGCCAGCTATTGGATACCACTCTGCATCAATGGATTCTGGGTATGACGCCCAAGGAACGGGAAGATTTGACTGACAGCATTTTTCACCTGTTGCAAAGTGAGACAAATGCACGATCAATATATGATTTGGCGGGACCGGGGACACTGCCTGGCGTGCTGCGTGCCTGGAATGACACACCAGCGGATACTCGGCGGTTTATACAGAAAATGCTGGGGCAGCTGTTTCATATTATGCGCCGCACTGCTTCCTCCCGAAAAAATGAATTGGCTCCCTAGGGATTGTTTGAAAAAACCATATACTCGTAAAAATGCCTATGAACTGCTGTCTGTGTCATGGAAATCTTTGCTAGGCGAAAGCCTGCCTGCGGAATTTCTCCTAGCATCCAGCAATCTCTGGGCATTTTTCAGAACATAGCAATTTTTCAAACAAGTCCTAGACATATGCTGAATGGGATATTGATTTCATATCTTTGTGCAGAGTGGCTTCCATTTTTCCAGTAAACTGTTGACTTTTTGGCAAAAATACAGTATAATAACAGTATCATCATATGAAAGAATCCATCTGTAAAAGTATGGGAAAACGCATTTAAAAAGGAAGGAATCAATTTATGAAAAAATGGTGGACATCCCCCAAACGATGGCTGGCGGTGGCAATCAGTGGTGCCATGCTGACAGGTATTGGCAGCACCGGGGCGTTGCCGGTGTATGCGGATACTGAAGAGGCTAATTTTGCCCGGGCATTGCAGTATTCCATTTATTTTTATGATGCCAATATGTGCGGAACAGAGGTTTCAGAAAATACTGAATACAGCTGGCGAGGCGATTGCCACACATATGACGCACAGGTGCCCATGAACAGCACAGCCACTAACTTGAGTGAATCGTTTCTCGCACAGTATCAGTCGATCCTCGACCCCGATGGGGATGGCTATATTGACGTATCTGGCGGGTTTCATGATGCTGGTGACCATGTGAAGTTTGGTATGCCGGAAAACTATTCGGCGGCAACGCTCGGTTGGGGCTATTACGAATTTCGAGAGGCTTATCAGGAAACAGGGCAGGATGCCCATATAGAAACCATCCTGCGATATTTCAATGACTATTTGATGAAATGCACTTTTCGGGATGAAAATGGCGATGTCATTGCGCATTGTTACCAAGTAGGTGACGGTGACATCGACCACGCGTACTGGAATGCACCGGAAATCGATGATATGGAGCGTCCGGCGTTTTTCTTGACCGAGGACAAGCCCCAGACGGACTATGTGGCTTCGGCGGCAGCCGCTTTGGCTATCAACTATCTCAATTTTAAGGACACAGATCCGGAATATGCGGAGCAGTCGCTCGACTATGCCATAGCATTGTTCCGGTTTGCTCAGACGCATGAAAAGCAGCTAAGTGACAATGCGGATGGACCAAAGAGTTATTATATGTCCTCTAAATGGGAAGATGATTACTGTTGGGCGGCGGCGTGGATGTATAAAATTACCGGCGATCACCAGTATTTAGAGGAGATTTTCCCTTATTACGACTATTATGCTGCACCGTGCTATGTGTATTGTTGGAATGATAT
>CASDUD010000094.1 GCA_949283725.1 uncultured Ruminococcus sp. | reverse complement strand
AAACATCGGAATTCTTTTTATATGAGTAAAGGCAATATTTCAGAAAAAATGGACGAAAAACAAGTTCGATTACGTTTCCGGCAGGGTATCCGTGATACACAGCAAGAAACGCAGGAGTGATGCAGAATCCTCCGCTGTGATGACACCATCACCATTGCAGTCACCGTTGGTGGTCTGCGCTTCGCTCAGGGTGACTACATCTGCCAAATGTTGTTGCAGAATGACGGCATCGCAGATATCCACCGCACCATCCAGATTCACATCGCCATAGATGGGTTCCGAGGCGATAGCCGACGGGGTGAGTGCATCTAGAGTAAAGTTTTCTTCTCCTGTCACTGTAAAGCCAAAGTCAATACCGCCCGAGACAACTCCCTCTGTTTGTGTTTTCACTTGTTGTATCGCATCATCAAACACCAGATAGGAGTTCAAATCCTCCAGATCGCAATATACACGCCATTCTGTCTCCCCTTCTTCTATCACTGCCTCCGAATACATGTATACATGCCGTACCGGGCAGCCGACCGCTTCAAACATTTCAGCGGTAATTTCTACATCTTTTTCTGTATATACCGTTGCCATCAATAACGTGGAAGTGTCAATGTTGTTGTCTGTTACCCAGGTGTCATTGTCATCAATAAGCATGGCGCGAATGAAACCACCTACATAGTCCCACTTTGCAAATTCCACCTTCTCTACACCGGCGATATCATACAGACTCTCATAGTCCATAGAATCATCATAAGAAAAAACATATTGATTTTCCTTTACAGTATAAGTACCGCCAACAGAAGTGCCAGTAGGATAATTCAAATCTTCCCCTAAGACCTCTTTCAGTGCATCCACTGACGTGGCATCTTGTACAGTAACAAGCGTATAAGCATACGATTGACTCGTCTCGCGATAAGTGCCACCAATCAAGCTGCCTTCATCAAATTTTAAATATGTTCCATTATTCAGTTGGAGGTCGTAATCCGCACGATCCGAAAGCTGTAAAGCAGAAGCAGGAAGAGCACAGGGCAGAAGAAAAGCCAGCAGAGAGACTATACTTACGCAGAACGCAAAAATTTTTTTCATAAAATCGCCTCCTTATCCAATGTTCGAGTTGCTATTATAAAAACGTAACAAAGGCAATGTGATTCGGACACCTGAACATTGGGTAATACCATCATCATTACCATAAATTAAAGAATTAATCCCAATAGCTGAACGGAAAGTTGAACCTCTAAAATTGTACTCAATATACACAGGACCACCGCTATCTCCCGGACTTGTATAGGCAGTATGAACAACATGATAATCATGCGTATTAGTAATAACGCTGCCAGCACCGTAATATCGAACGCCATTTGCTGAAGTTCCATTCACTTCACTCGGGAAACCACTTGACTTCACCGTCTGTCCAGTATTCTCAAAATTATTTGTAATTATTCCCAACGCCATATTTCCATAAGCAGACAGGTCTTCTTCCACATAAATCAAACCATAGTCATAATCGTATTTATTATCGCGAGGGGGATTTAAATAACTTGACGCTATATGCAGTTCTTTTGGAGAATAAGTCGCAATCACAGAGGTGCCTGCTGCATTATAAACTTGTATGGTGACATTCTGAACAAAAGATGTACCGCTATGCAAGCAGTGCGCACAAGTTGCAATTACATGGTCATCCACAATAAATCCTGAACCTCTACCTCCACTAAAAACTAAACGAACAATGCACTGCGCGTTGCTGGAAGAATCGATCACTCGATCGTCATCCAGTGCTGTAGCCGCCGCCGGCGATGCTTGTGAAAGCGTGTAAGTGCTCTGCGTCCCCGTGTCACAATCATATTTGATATAACTTCTCGTCTCATCGGCAGGCACCGAGTAATTGCTGTAATTGTATGTGTTTCCAGATTCAGAATACGGTATTTCATCAATCGTACCCATCAAGAACCTCATAAATATCTTCGAATCATTTACATCAATCACTACATTCCTGTCCAAATCTGCATTCCGCAGATTGATACTGGAAGCCGGCACCAAACCCGCCAGATACCGATTCAAGGCAACCGAATCCGTGATATCGATATAGCCATCGTTATTTATATCGCCCAAAATGTTCGTGGCACTGACCGTCACTGGCATAGAGGCTAGTGACACCGCTGTCAAACAAACCGCCGATAAAAAACCGGTCATTCTTTTTAAAAATCGTTTCATCTACCTCATCCTTTCATAATTTCTCTGTTTCTCTCTTCTTCCGTCCCGCACGCCTTCCTTGAACACCCGGCACATAATACGATACAGTGCCGTTTGATGCTGATTTTCCTATGCGAAACGATTGGCAGGAATTTCGATGCAGAGTCATCCGTTGCGCATGCACAGCCCCTTCCACATCGGTGATTCTCACTTCATGGGACACCCTCCCTTTCAAAATTTTTCCACTTACAGTATAACACACTTTTCCATTTTTGTCAACCTGTTTTTTCGATTTTTATAAAAAATATTTTAGATGTTTATCATTTTAGTATAAATTGATTATAACAATATGGATATCTTTGCTGTTCCTTCAGCAAAGTCTCCTGTCTCTAAAAGGCACTGCTGACTAAGCGCATTCCTTGAAAAAACTTTTCTGCACCGCTTAATTCTTCTGGCTCTTCGACGCCTGAACGTGATAGAGTATTCGGGCAAGCAGGGGTTCTGGCACGAGCCGGGCGGCGGCGAGCCCCAGTTGTATCATCCGCCCCGGCACAATCAGCGTTTTTCGGGTTAACAACCCCAGCACTGCTTCCTGTGCCACAGCCTCGGGCGTCTGGGCAGGGATGCGAAACTGAACCCCTGCACGGGCATTGAACCTCGTATCCACTGGACCCGGACACAGCACGCTGATAGATACATGACTTTGTTTCCGGCGGAGTTCCTCAGCGATGGCAAGCGACAAGCGCACCACATAATTTTTGGAAGCATAGTAGGATGAGAATAGCGGTCCGGTAAGGAACCCGGCACTCGATGCGACATTCAAAATTTTCCCGCCGCCTTGCGCTTCAAACTTCTGTAGGAATAGTTTTGTAAGAATATGCACCGCCCGTATATTCACCTGAAGCAACGCCAATTCTTCTTCCAAAGGCGTTTCATCAAACGCCCCATATACACCAAAGCCTGCATTGTTGACCAGAATCTGGATGTGTTTGCTGCGGCAAAATTCATACAGCTGGAACGGTGCCTGCGGCTTTTCCAAATCCAAGGCAATCGTCTCCGTTGGCACCGGCAGTGTCTGACGAAGGGATTGTAGTGCCGCTTCGTTCCTGCCCGTGAGAATTAGGGAAATGTTGCGTTTGGCCAGTTCGATGGCAATCGCCCGCCCGATACCAGATGTGGCGCCTGTGATCAATGCTTTCATAAAAGTCTCCTTTCACGTTGTGCACATGTTATTGAAAAAAGTACATATACAGCCCTTTTCTTCTTCTCCACTATACCATATGGTTTTGGAAAAATCAATGCTGAGTGAAACTTTTCTGAGAATTCCAAAAAAATTTCGTGAAAGTATGGACTTATTTGCAGAAATATAGTATAATAGATAGGTATTGGATGATGGGGTAGATCCTGCATCCGGCAATACTGCATACGTACGCTATTTGTGCAGTTATGCCAAAACTTTTTTTCGGAGGGATTCACAAATATGTTCAAATGGAAAAAGGCTGCGGCTGTGCTAGCGGCAGCTGCACTCACAGCTTCTTGCGCCGCCTGCGGCAGCAATACGGCATATGCTGTCACCATCGATGGCACGCCGATTCATGCGGGCGTCTATATCTATTATGAGTACGCGGCTTATGTAGAATTGACCCAGCAGTTGCAAGCACAGAATTCTGAACTGGATGTGTCGGACAAGGATGTGGTCAAAGAACAGACCATGGATGGCGTAGACACCGAAACCTGGGTAAAAGACAAGGCGATGGAATACTGCCAGGAATATGTGGCAGTAGAACATAAATTTGAGGAACTCGGTCTAGAACTGGATGAAGAGGCCGTTTCTTCCATCAGGGATACCGTGGACGCCTTCTGGGAAACTAACGGCGAAATCTATGAGGACAATGGCATTGCCAAATCGTCCATCCAACGCATTCTCGAAAATTCGCAGATGAGCAATGATATTTTCCTATATTACTATGATATCGGCGGCGAGGAAGGCGTGACGGAGGAGGAAATCCGAGAATACTACATCGAAAATAATGCCCGTGTCCGCTATATCTCCTTCAGTCTCACCGATGGTAGCGGAGAGGCATTGGACGACGCCGGCAAGGAAGAGATGCACGACATGGTGGCAGAGTATCTAACCCGCCTGGAGGACTGCGACGGGGATGAAGATGCACTTGAGGAAGAGATGGATGCCATCCAGAGTGAATACAACGCCTATGTCACCTCAATTTCGGAGGAAGCCGCTGCCGCCACTGCTACAGTAGCCACAGACGAGGATGGCAACGAGATCACTACAACTACTACAGTCACCACAACTACTGAAACAACTGTGACTACCACGATCACCACGGCAGAGATCGACAGCGATTCAGAGGCTGCCAACGAGTCTGCGGAAACCGAGACTGCCGGAGAAACGACTACAGCGGCAACGACAACCGCAGAAAGTAATGCTTCGACAGAAGAAACAACCACTACTACCACAAACCCCTATGCCAACGACCACATCATTGCCAGAGTGACAACGGATGAAGACACGGATCCGGAGGACATCACCTATTCCCCGTCGGAGGATGCCTATCACTTCATCTTTGAGGAAGCAGAAATCGGTGTACCAGGCATAGTCGAAGAGGATGACACCTACTATCTGATTGTGCGCCTCGATATTGAGAACCGTATGACAGAGGATGACCTCTGGACAGAGGATCAAGTGACCAGCGTGGTGGTACAGAAGTATCAGGACGCCTACACAGATTTACAAGATGAATGGACAGCAGCGCAGACGATAGAACCGAACGAAAGTGCTATCCGACGCTATGACCCGTTTGACATCGACCTGGACAGCAGCAACTAATGCACACGAAGAACCTGTCTTCACTAGACGCCCAAAATCTGCTCGCATTCCTTGTAAAGACAGGTTCTAACACTACCATTGGATATTGATGATACTGATACAGAAAAAGCGACCGGCTCCTTAGGAGCTAGGTCGCTTTTTTACATAGTACTGTCTATATTGTCATGAGTGCTTAGGTATATGTCCGGTATCTTAGCATGCACAGATTTCGGAGTAAATTTTCGCTCAGAAAGCATTTCCCACGACAAAACGACACGCGTCATCCCAAAAGTCGGTGTGAAAAAATCTCAAATGCACGCTTATGCTTTATACCTCAAAATCCATACAGCTTCGAATGGCAGTAAACGGACGCACTTTTCCATCTGCTACTGCCACATGCGCTGGATGCACAGCATACGCCTGTAATGCCTTTGTATCCGTAAAGGTGGAATCCAACATCACATCAGCGTTGGAACTTTCCAACCCGTGGATCTGCACCGTAATCTCCAACAGACCGGGCACAACACCTTTTAGCCCTTCCAGTCCCGATTGAATTTCCGCCTTGACCTTCTCCCTTTCAGCTGGTGTCAAATCAGGCTTCAGCGTCCAAAGAATGATATGCTTTACCATAATAAACCTCCTGTTTTAGCGCCTGTTTCGTATCTTAGCGTGCGTAGATTTTCGAGGATATTTTCGCAGATTTCCAGGCAAAAACTCGCAGGCAGGCTTTCGCCTGGTGAAGATCTTTCACGCAGAAACCAGCAAAATGCACCGAAAAAATGCGTGCGAAGAGATGCGAAACAGGCGCTTAGAATGTACCCACATACGAAAACGTGCCAGTATAAAATAGGGCAACATCGTATGTAGACAAGTTCTTATGCCCTTTCCTACACATTTCATCCATCGACAAAATTGCTGTGCCACAGGCTTTAATGCTTTTATTATACCACAGCCTACGCCAGATGGCAAGAATTGTTCTACAGCTTTACACCGGGGATACAAAAATATCATGCCCTGACGCAAACAACATGCGTGCAGCAAAAATTACGCATCCTTAGCAAAAAACGCACCCGCCAGTGTTTCGATTTTTGATGCCAATGCTTGAGGGTCGCTCATTGGAACAAAGGAGATGCCGGGGTCTGCCGCATCGTACAATTCATGAGTGGCGGCATTGTCCCCCAAAATCATGGGTTTTTGCATGGCGTGATAGATATACGCCTTTCCGGGAATGGTGCGTCTCGCCTTATCAATCGTTCCATCAAAATGCCCTGCCAGACATAGGTCAGAAAAAGCAATGTAGTCGGACAATTCCGGCTGGCTAAGCCAGGAGATGTAGTGAAAATTCGCCCCTTCTGGGCGGGGGGTATCTGCTGGGAGCGGACCAATGAGATAAAAACAGATATCTTGTCGATTCTGAAGCAGAGCCATGGCCTGCAAAATCACGCCGACGCCCTGAAGCGGCAAAATACTGCCAAAGTACAACACGGTGAACTTACCCGCCGCCTCAGCGGGCTTGGGCACATCATGGGGATAGTAGATGGTCTGGTCGGCTTCGAGATACAGTACCCGGAGACGTTGTGGCGATGCGCCCAGTGCTTCTATGAAGTATTGCCCGTGTGCCTGGGTATCTGCCACAATTCCATCTGCCTTTTGCAATGTTTTACGATCAATCGCTCGGAGCAACCTGCCAAAGAGTGAGGACGGCTTCACTTTCTTCCGGTCGAACGCCAGCGTATCATACAGGGAAATAAAAAAATCAATGTACAGCAATTTTCCCCGCCACTTCCAACCAAAAAAAGGAACAACCAGCTGGGGGGCAAAGCCTACAAAGACGGCATCATACTGCCGTTTGGACATACTGAACAACTTGCGGTACACGTGCAGCAGCCGCTTCGGATAGCTTTTCTCCTTCGAGCCGATTACAGTCAGCTGGCATATCGGCTGCAGCAACCCGATCTCCTGCGTATTGCGCAAATAGTCCAGATTTTTTGTCGTAATAAACAGCACACGTTTTCCCTGTAATGCCGTCCATATATCCTTATCATAAGCCGTTTCTCTCATGCAGACAGTCCTCTTTTCCGTATATTATGAAATGATCCCAGCAGGATCCCGCTTAGCAAACCAAGTCTTTGCATAATCTGCCAGTGACGGGATGATCGACTTGATTTCTAGCCCAGTCGTATCGATACAGAGCTGATAGCCCCGCCGGTCGCCCCAAGGATAAGTAGCAACCATATCATGATTGCTGGCCCTCGCCTTGTCAAGCTGTTTCATCTTGCGTTCCAGTTCTCGATCGTTCATCGTCTCATGTCCCGTCTCCCGCCGACGGCAGCGTTCCATCTTAGCGGAGAGCTGGGCATGGATAAACAAATTCAACGGTGCATAGTCCTCCAGAATTGCATCGGCACCCCGTCCTACGATCACGCAATCTGCCCCTTTGGCAGCAATTTCATGCACCACTTGGTGCTGCTTGACCAATAAGTCAGGAGCAGTCCCCACGATCGAAGGCAAATAAGTCAATGTATGCGCAAATGTAATGGGATACTGCCAAATCCCCCGTGCCAACATCTGTTCCACATAATCCGGATCCATGGCACTTTTCTGGGCAATTTCCGCAATGATCTCTCGGTCGTAGTAGGCAAAACCCAATGCATCGGCTAGTCGTTTTCCGATTTCTCTGCCTCCGCTTCCAAATTCTCGGCTGACAGTAATGATTCGCATCTTGATAAACTCCTTTCTCCATATTCCGATTTTCGTTTCAAAAAACGTGACGGTTCCTACCTTTATGTTATTCTATTATAAATCGAAAACTCCATTTCGTCAAGTTCAGAGCATGTTTTTTAACGGATGTCAAAATGCTACTGCATCTTGTGAACACAAATCCTCAGATACAGCGTTGCCTCTACATCAATTTGCATTTTTAGGCATGATATGCTATAATAATGCCAGCCAGACCTCAAAATTTGTTCTCATAGAAGAAATGCCTAGGTTTTCGAGTTAATTTTTCGGATGCAAGGCAGGAATCCGCAGGCAGACTTTGCACCTGACAGAAATTTCTCACCCAACAGCCGGGAAAGTTTGCCCGAAAAATAGAACGGATTTTATGAGATAGAAAGGAGACTTCCGCATATGCCGAAAATTGCCATTGCAGACGATGATTCCCATTTGATACACACACTGCGGCGCATTTTATCCGCTTTTTTCAGAGCAAGCACATCTCAGCCACTTTCCAGTGTTTTTCCAGTGGCGAGGCGCTTTTGCAAAGCCAGATCGCATTTGATCTGGCGTTTCTGGATGTTATCATGCAAAAGCTGGACGGCATCGAAACAGCAAAGAGACTACGCCATCTGAATAAAACCTGCACATTGTTCTATATATCACACTTATGCATATGGCAGTCTTTTAGTGCAAACCTATTGCCTTGATTACAAAAATATGTTATACTATTACCAAACTTAAAACAATATAAGAACCTCTTTCGCATCTCTTCGCATGCCAAGAACCGAAACAAATTCTTAAAGAAAGGAATATTAGATACGATGCCGAAAAATATGAAACGCCTATGGGCTGTGCTATGCTGTATCGGTCTGCTGACGGGCTGTGACCGTCTGGTTGAAGACGAATCTTCCCCCGCAACGACAAATTCGCCCGCTGCTACCGATGCAGAAACATCCGAAACATCCACAACAGAAGGAGACAGCACCCCAGCCCCAGTGGATTTTACGCTCGCGCCCTATCCGCTGGAACGCTCCACCTGCGCCATGATGATCCCTTCCACATTCCAAGTGGACAGTCCTTCTATCCTCTCGGAATCAGTCAGTCTGAGCGGCGAATCTCCCAACGACGCCATTAACCTGATGGTCTATGACGCTTGGGATGAAACGGAATTTGCAAGTTTTACGGAAGACGACTTATTTTCCATGATTTACTATAGTGTAACGCTACCGGAACTCCAATACTTCAAAGAGGCACAGCTGTCTCATGCAAATGGGCTATCCTATAAGGCGTATATCGGCGAAGCCGTTGGTACCATAGATGGAGAGCCAACCTATATCAACATCCTCTCAGTCAACTGCCCAGACACAGGCAAGATGTATGTTCTCTCCATGCGGGATCAGGACGGAGAGTATCAGGCATATCGGGAACATTTGGCGGACTATCTCTACCTTGGCAAAAACGGATTTGTGGCAGAAAACGACACACTCATAGAAGCACCTGCACCAGAACCGATCGTCTATACGAATGACGAACTTGGCTATACCATTCATCTGCCAGAAACCTGGCAACAGGCAGACGAGGAGATGAAGGAATATTTGCGTACAAATGTTACCTATGATTATGACAGTTTGGACATCTTTATCGATCGCTCGCTGAACTCTCTCACCATTGCTGCCAAGTCGCTGGATGAATTTTCCGGTTCCTCTGCCTTAAACAGCCAAACGTTCTACGCTGCGATGGATCAAGCCAAAGAGTGGATGACTGGTGCCGGAGGCAATGAACTAGTGGCCTCCAAGTCTTGTGAGATCGGGACATATCCCGCCTATCAGCTTATGATTGATCACACCGCCGGTGCAACGCCGTCCACCTCTGTTTCGTGGTTTATCCTACAAGATGACGATCACCAGCAAATGATGTGTATTTCTTACCGCTATTATGAGGATACAGATGCAGCCTTTGCAGAAGAGGTACTGGATTGTATTTCTTTTCAAGAAGTGATCCCTTCATGAATTCAATGCGAATCCATGAAATAAAATGTACTGCCATACCAATTTTCAAGCAAAATTCTCTCATCTATTTTATCTGAAAAAGCTGGTACCCAGAAAGCCTCTAGGTACCAGCTTTTTCAGATATTGAAACCAACATTACGTACAATGCCGGAAATTTCGGTCGGTGAAGAATCGGGAAGCTACAAGTCCCAGCGGCAATGCCACAACGATCAACAGCGCCCGCGTCAGCCACATGGCACCCGAATCGATATCATTCAGTCCGATATAGTAGATGCCCCGATACATATACAATCCTGGCACCATGATGACAATGGATGGTACCGTGAGGGAGATGCGAGGGTAGCCGATTTTTTTCTTGACCATAGCCGCCGTAAATCCCGCCACAAAGGCACCGATAAAGGCCGCTACGCCCACAGGACAATTGAAAAGTTCCGTCAGTTCCAACCGCAGCGTGTTGGCAACCATACCGATCAGCCCTGCTGTCATTGCCATTTTCGGAGGACTGTTGAACATCAGCGAAAAGCCATAGACCCCTACAAAACTGGCAATGAGCCGGAACAAAACCATCCAGCCGGAATTAATCTCCAGTTCCTGAAAGTCCGCCGGATGAAAGTTGCACGCCATTGCTGTCACCCAGCCGGTCAGCGTCGCTGCCAAAATGATCAGAATCGCATAAGCCACTCGTTCCAGCCCGGAACGCATATCCAGCTTTGCCATGTCAATGCCGCTGGTAATCAGCGGAAATCCTGGAATCACAAAGAGCATAGCGCAAATATAACCTGCCTGGTGTACCTCTGATATATGAAAGATCATCTGCGCCAGTACGATGGCAATTACATATACCAGACAGGAACAAGCCACACTAACGCTGACGTTGGCAAGAAGTGAAATTTTATGTTCCAACATTTTCTTGCGCACAAAATTGCCCACACCAGCACCCAAAAAAGCACAAAACATCTCCACCAGACCGCCGCCCAGCAAGAAGGTAAATGCTCCGCACGCCATTGCTGCCGCTAGCCCTAATTTCCACGGCTTATAGTTCTCCGGCTGATGCTGGATGTGATCGAGCACCTCATGAAACTGTTCCACCGACAGTGCCTCGGCCTTTTCCGGAAAATCCTTCAGAAATAGCTCCATACCCATCAGCTTATGCGTATTCACGCCGGTTGTTGGCAGTGACAGCGTTTGCGTATAGGTGTGATTTTCCTCAAAACACGTATAAGAGATGGATAACAGGCCAATATCCGCCGAGCAGGTAACGCCCACACAGCGAGAAATGGTATTCATCGCATTGCGCACCCGCCAGGCACTCGTTCCTACCGAAAGCATCATCAAGCCGACACGCCCGATGAGCGTGGTTTTTTCTTTCAGCGTCGCCTGTGTCACGGGAATCGAATCGTCACTTTGAACGATATCGTGCCAATGAATTGTCATATGCTGTCTTCGAATATGGTGCTTTTTCGCCTTTTTTTCTGCCATATCCCGTCCCTCCGATTCTCAAAAGTCATCTACAGCACAGACGCGTATGCGTGTTCACACAAACAAACGCATATGCGTCAATTGTATCGGCATACATTTTCATCATACCACATTATAAAAAGGAAAACAAGCATTTCATTTTCATTTTTTTCGAAATTCTCCCTAATTTCTACAGTTTCATACAAATTCAATTTCTGATGGGGAAACTTCTTATGAAGTTTTTTGACTTCCGATTGCCGCTTTTTGCCGCTTGTAAAAATATTCCGTGGCAAACTGAATTTTCGTCGCCTGAAACCCTGCCTCCAATGGATAGAGAAAATATGTATTGTCCACGGTGGAAAGCGTAATACACTGTCCCTTCCCCCGATAATCATATTCCGTATGCACAGAAGTCATGGTCAGCGACGGGAAAAGTAAAGTCTTTTCGTTTGTCTCACCATAGTCTCGAAACGTCAGAGAAAACCCTTCGGCAGTGTGTACCAATCTTCCCCGCCCCAGGGGAATGAAGTTCTTGGCATTGGGCAGCGACTCAATTTCAACTGACACATCCAAACAATACTGCCCCGCATCAATCATCTGCTTCACCTGTACCCGCTGCCACTCGTACCAATCAGGAATATGGGAAAAAGCATCTTCTTTTCCCTGTTCGTTGACAAGCCTCCCATATTTTGTCATTATACGCTTTCTGCCGCACACTGTGCAGAAAATCGCTGCACCCTGTGTTTGCATCTGCATTTCCGCCCGACAACCGGGACACTGGTACAGCGGCATTTCCAGCCCCTCTGCCCGCCAAGGTACATCGATGGCGATTTTCTGCTGCCACTGATAGGCATACTCATCGTAGGTCAATGCCCCTTCCAGCCGCCGCTGCACTTCTTCCACCGGTGTCTCCCGCAACTGTTGCTGGGTGAACTGCTGCGTAATTTCCGCCCGCAGTACCACACCCCGCCGCTTTTTCAGATTCCAGATAGGGGATTGGAGATAGTTCCCCTGCATCTGAAGCGTCACGATAGGAACATCCAGATATTTCGCCAGCTTGCCCACCGAGGCGGGCAGCTCGGAGCTTGTCCCCACATTGGCATATCGTGCTTCCGGATAGAGAACCAAAATCCCTTTTCGTGCCATCACATTTCGGATATTGCGGATGAGTGCCACATCGTTGACAAACTTTCTCGTGCCCAAACAGCCCACCTGGCGGTAGAGCCACTCCCCATAGTTTTCAAAGCCTTCCAATTCGGAGACATAGTTGGCACGATGCGGGAAAAGTGCCAGCGGTGTGACAACAAAATCCAGAAAAGCATGATGCGTCCCCAGCACCAGAAAAGGCGGCTTCAACCCTTTCATATGTACCTTTCGAACTTTCAAATGCATACCCACCGTCATCAGGCGGCACAACAACCAAATTCCAGGCATAAACCATATATTCTGATTGGGTGGCACCCGGTAGCGGTCAAAAGGTGTTGTATCATATCGAACAGACCGAGAGTTTCTGACCATTCGTTTCAATGTTCCTGTACTTCCTTTCTGTCGGACAGCATATAGCGGCGCAGTCCCGGTATTCTGCTGCAAAGATAATACAACAGCCCTGTTCCCAAAAAGGCACAGCCTGTCGGAGTCAGGTGAAATAGTGCCATCTGGTGAATTTCGCCGGTGACGGGATTATAGATCCAGAGTGAGAGTGCTATGCCGGCAATTACACAGAAAAGTCCTACCAAATTCCAGCCTTTCGTATAGGTATAAGCCTGATGCCCAGCGAGCCGGTAGGCAGATCGCAGGGACAGTTTCTGCCTGCGCACCAGGAAAAAATCCACAAACAGCACAGCAGCCAGCGGTGCATAGATGCAGGCACTAACCGTCAGAAACGCCCCGAAATATTCCACGATCTTGCCCCAGACACACAGCACGCCTACATAGGCCGCCAGCAAAAGAATCAGGGTTGTATAACGCACCCGTGGAAATGTGGACTTGAGGACTACGCCGTATATAT
>CASDUD010000093.1 GCA_949283725.1 uncultured Ruminococcus sp. | reverse complement strand
GGGGTGGTGTGCAGTGTATTCTGGGCGAGATTACTGATGAACAGTATCCGGGATTCATCGAGGAATACAAGGAAGCCGCTGGAAAAAGTCCATATGAGGAAATGGATTGCTGGGATTCGGTGGCAGATGCACTCGATAATTATATGACTGGCGGCATCGGCACCATTACACCGGCAGGATACTTCTGGCTCAATACGTGGGGGTCGGCACGGTATAATACGGCCGCCCAGCTGATGGCACTGGTCTATGATAAGTACAACAACAATGGTGAACCATCGCAATACAGTGATTGGGCAAAGGGACAGATGGAATATCTGCTCGGCGATAACCCGCTGGGACGTTCTTATGTGGTGGGGTATAACGAAAATTCTGCGAAGTTTCCCCACCACCGCGCAGCCTCAGGTTTGACAAAATGTGAAGATCTCGATGAACATAAGCATGTGCTGTATGGCGCATTGGTGGGCGGCCCGGATGCTACCGATCAGCATAAAGATGTGACGGCGGACTGGATTTACAACGAGGTGACCATTGACTATAATGCAGCGTTTGTGGGTGCTTGTGCTGGCTTGTATGAGTACTATGGTACGGAGGCCATGACGATTACACCGGACTTCCCGCCGCCCGACCAGGGGGATGATGGTGATAGCGGCAATGATTTCTGGGTGGAAGCTTATGCAGTGGATGATATTCAGACCAGCGGTGCAGGGGTGACAAAACTCGCCATTCAGATGCGTACCGATTCCACCACTCCGCAGACCAATCTCTCTATGCGGTATTATTTCAGCATTGCCGAAATGGAGGACAGGAACAACATCTCGCAGGTGCAAGGACAGGAATTATACGACCAGGCAAGTGTAGAAGCGGCTCCGGCGGATGGTGTGATCTCTGGGCCATATCAGTATAATGCCGCCTATGATCCCGATATTTATTATGTAGAAGTGGCATGGGATGGCTATAAAATTGCCAATTCCAATAAAAAATACCAGTTCACTGTGGGACTGTATTGGGGAGACAATTGGGATCCCACCAACGACTGGAGTTATCAGGGCATTACAAAATGCACAGACACCTATCAGGATGGCGCAGAAACCCGAACAGACTATATCTGTGTATACGCAGACGGCGTATTAGTAGGCGGTATAGAGCCAGATGGCACAACGCCGGAACAGCCGGAAGAAACTGGGACGACTACCGTAGAGACTACAACAACGGAAGTTACCACTACGACAACAGAGGTCGTTAGCGCCATAACATCCGTTTCTACTTCGGGACCTATGATTTCTACTGAAACTTCCGCCACGACAGCCAGCCCTATGACAGAGACAACATCCCGAGGGACAACTGTTTCCAGACTCTTAGGAGACGTGACGTTGGATGGGCGTGTGGATATTGCTGATGCTGTTATGTTGAATCAGATTTTGGCAGATGTGGTGTATGCAGATGCAGCGCGGATGACAAATGCAGATTGTGACAACAACGGCCAAGTGGATGCCAGTGACAGTAACCTTTTGCTTCGTTTCTTAGTAAATTGTGTGGATTCACTTGGATAAACCCGTAAGCGGGGATATGGTTTCCGGGGAAATCGACAGAGGGGATATCAATTCTATGCAAAAGCGTAGGCGGCGCAGTGTTTCTGCCTGCTTTCGCTTTTGTGCAAAAGTAAAGGAATGATAGAAATATCTATGAAAGCCAAACAAGAAAAGCAGAAGAAACGGACGAGCTTGATGAAAAAATTGTTCGCCGAAGAAACTAACCGCACACTGATTCAATTTTTCCGTTATTGTTTTGTGGGCGGCGGCGCAACCGTTGTAGACTGGGGTATCTCCACTGTGTTGTTCTTTTTCGTATTCGGACAACGCTATGCGATCGCCGCTAATGTCTTATCCTTTGTGGCAGGACTGCTGGTGAATTATTTTCTCAGTACATTCTGGATTTTTCGTAACTCCAAGATGCAGTCCCGGATGGCAGAATTCCTGGCATTTGCCGCCATCGGTGTGGTAGGATTGCTTATTACAGCTGGTGTGACAAAATTTTCGGAGGTACTGCTGGGGGATCTCACCAGCGCGTACCAGATTCTTGGAAAGATTGCTGCCACCGCCATCGCCTTTTTCTGGAATTTTTTCGCCAGAAAGTATCTGATTTTTCAAAAGAAGGACTCTTCCGCTTCTTGAGATCGTGTTCGGTATGCGTATCAATATACCGAATAGATACACATAAGAGCCTGCCTTCACAAGACACTGGACAGGTTCGGATATAGCATAAAGCAAAATATAATATCCTGCAAAAGGAAGGAGTGAATGCGTATGAAAATGGTTTTTATTGGAGCCACCCATGAAGTAACGGGGAGCTGCACCTATCTGGAAGTCTGCGGCAGGCGGATTCTGGTGGATTTTGGCATGGAACAGGGGAGAGATACCTATGAGAATGTCAAAATTCCCTGCAAGCCAGGCGATATTGACTATGTTTTGCTGACGCACGCACACATTGACCATTCGGGATTGCTGCCACTTTTGTATGCTGGCGGATTTTCCGGTGAAATTCACGCTACCAGGGCAACGGTCTCTTTATGTGAAATCATGCTTCGGGACAGTGCCCACATTCAGGAGTTTGAAGCGGAATGGCGCAACCGAAAAGCCATGCGTCGAGGCGGCGATCCCTATGTTCCACTGTATACGATGAAAGAAGCACTCGGAGCCTTGACACTGTTTGTGCCGCATCCCTATGAGGAACGTTTTACACTGTTTCCAGGTGTGGATGTGCGGTTTGTGGATGCTGGGCATTTGCTGGGATCATCCAGTATTGAATTATGGCTCACGGAAAATGGTGTGACGAAAAAGCTGGTCTTTTCCGGGGATATCGGAAATTTGAACCAGCCACTGATTCGCGATCCGCAATCACCTATAGAAGCAGACTATGTTGTGATGGAGTCTACCTATGGCAGTCGAATCCATGAAAAGCCGAAGGGTTATCTGCCGGGACTGGTACAAGTGCTAGAAGATACTTTTTCGCGGGGTGGTAGTGTCATTATTCCTTCTTTTGCTGTGGGGCGTACACAGGAATTGTTGTACTATCTAAAACAAATCAAAGATGGTGATATGCTGCCTGCTCACCGAGATTTTCCGGTTTATATGGATAGTCCGCTTGCGATTGAAGCCACTGAAATTTTCATGCGGAACAAAGAGACTTGTTTCGACGAGGAGGCATTGGTGTATGTCCAGCGTGGCGAGAATCCTATTGGTGTGCCGGGGCTGATTCCGGCTGTTACCAGTGACGCTTCCAAAGCGATCAATGGTGACAAACGGCCAAAGGTGATCCTCTCTGCCAGCGGAATGTGCGAAGCCGGACGAATTAAACATCATTTGAAGCATAATTTGTGGAAACCGGAAAATACCATTCTTTTTGTGGGCTATCAGGCAGAGGGCACGCTTGGAAGGCACATTATAGACGGTGCAAAAACAGTGACGCTTTTTGGGGAGACGGTTCAGGTCAAAGCACAAATTGTACAGTTGCCTGGCATGAGTGGACACGCCGATCAGAAGGGACTTGTGGCGTGGCTTCAGCAAATTCATGGTGTTCAAAAGGTGTTTGTCAATCACGGTTCAGCGGAGGCTGCTGATACTTTTCGGGATTTTCTTTGGTACTCTCTGGGAATGGATGCCTATGCGCCTTATAGCGGTGCCGAGTTTGATATTGCCAGCGGCAAGATTACCTATGATGCGCCGCCGGTGCCAATTGCGCAAAAGCCACGTCGTGTAGCTATGACATATGACCGATTGACGCAGACGCTGGAGCGGATTACGGCTTTAATTCAAAACAGCCGGGAACTTTCCAATAAAGAATTGGCAAAAATGGCGGATCAGCTGGGCGAACTTTGTACCAAATGGGAACGGAGGTAATGTGTGATGTTGGAAGAAAATGCGGTATTACAAGCCCTATACAACCGGCGCAGTGTGCGGCGGTATGACGGACACAGACCTGTGGAGCAAGAAAAGATCGAGGCGATCCTAAAGGCCGGGCAATATGCGCCCACAGGCAGAAATGCTATGTCTACGAAATTTGTGGTGATTCAGGAGCCAATGTTGCTGCATCAGCTTTCCCAGTGGAACGCTTCGATTATGGGTGTCGATACAGATCCGTTTTATGGCGCACCTGTGGCGATTTTGGTGCTTGCAGATGCTGAGCGGCATACGTGGATTGAAGATGGCAGCCTTGCTATTGGCGCCATGCTGAATGCGGCATATGCTCTGGGTTTGGGCAGTTGTTGGATCCACCGGGCAAGAGAAATGTTTGACAGTGCCAACGGAAAGGTACTTCTGACAAAATGGAATATCCCGGCGCAGTATCGTGGCGTTGGATTTTGCATTCTAGGCTATCCAGCCTCTGCACTGCCGGAGCCAGTTCCCCGAAAATCCGACCAGATTTTGTGGTTAGAAACATAACAAAGTGTGCTGAAGGAAATGATACAGGCGCAGT
>CASDUD010000092.1 GCA_949283725.1 uncultured Ruminococcus sp. | reverse complement strand
GAAAGAAACCCTTTGACACAGACAATCCGGTGTCTATCGCCGTGATGCATATGCAGAACGCACCGGTGCGTCCCCGGGACATCAATCCCAATATCCCCTCAGGGTTGGAAGAAATCATCATGCACGCCATGGAAAAGGACTTGAACAAGCGGTATCAGTCCGCCACGGATATGATTCGGGATATCGAGGCGTTCAAAGCCAACCAGCAGATCATCTTTGGTTATTATAACGCCCCCGAATCAACGCAGTATTTCTCCCCGCCCGCCGAGGAGAACCATAATGCAGGCGGCGGGCGGCAGGTTAGAGGCAACTCCCGCAGTCGAGATGCATATTATGAGGAGCCATACCGTCCGGAACCGGAACAGACCAAGTCGCTGGTTGTGCCGATTCTGACTGCTATTACCATTGTGGTGGTTGTGGTGGCTGCCATTGTGATTTTCTTGATTGTAGGACAGGGCACTGGCGACTCCAATGGCTCAACAGCAGAGGTGCCAAAGGTTATCGGGATGGACTACAGTGAAGCGGTGCTCAATTATCCCAATGTGGAATTTGAGATTGCAGAGCAGGAATATACTGAGCAGTATGAGGAGAATATCATCTATAAACAGAATATTGAGGGTGGCCAGTTCGTCAAGAAAAATGATGATGGCAAGATCGAATTGGCCGTGGCAGTTAGCCTAGGCATTCAGAAAGTGGCTGTTCCCGATTTGAAGAACTATGAAACTTCGCAGGCGGAGGAGGCGCTGAGAGCACTTGGCCTGACAGCAGAAATTCGGCGCACGTTGAGTACCGCAGAGGAAAATATCGAAGCTGACCATGTCATTCGCACAGACCCCGAACAGGGCACAGAAGTGGCGGTTGGTGCCACTGTGGTAATCTATGTGAGTCAGGGTGTTGCCGTGGACGAGACGGATGTGCCCAATTTTGTGGGGATGTCTCTGGAGGAGGCCCAAAATGAGTGCGAACACCGTGGGTTAGTGCTGGAAGCGACCGAGGAAGAATCTACCGAGGATAAGGGCATTATCTTTGACCAGGATCCGGAGCCAGGAGAGGTCGTGGTATCCGGTACAACGATTCAAGTAAAGGTCAGCAACGGCGAAATGCCAGAGGGAGAGGTCTCCTATGGTCTACTCAATTTACCGGTGAGTGAGATGAGTGGGAAATACACGCTGAACTTTGAAACAGACGATGATGGCGTCATCGGTTCCCGCGCCTTTGTGGCAGAATCGCTGACCGATGGCAGCGTTTCTGTCAGCATCAAGGGCAGGGGGACAAAGGTTGTCAAGGTTTCGGTGACAAGCGACCTCAGTGGCAAGACTGCGGTAATTGGTACCTATAATTTTGATTTTGTCAATAAGACATTTACCGCATCGAGTGAAAATATCGATGGTGCATTCGCCTCCGTTGCACCGGACGTGGTGGAAACTGTTCCGGTCACTGAAGCACCTGTCGCACAAACAGAGTCGGAGACGGTCGAAGAATAATAGGAGGATTATAGGAGATGACAAGTCCTGTAGCACTTCCTCAGCAGGCACAGGGCAGAATTATCACATCGGTAGGAGGTCTCTATACAGTAGAGACCTCTTCCGGTATCTGCACCTGCAAGGCGCGAGGGGTATTTCGGAAAAAGGGGATTGTGCCATATGTGGGGGACTATGTACGGTTGTCCGAGGAGCAGGTGATTGCCGAGATTCTGCCACGTAGAAATCATATTTTACGCCCACCGGTTGCGAATCTGGATCAGATCCTGTTTGTGGTGTCGTCTTGTAGCCCTGCGCCCAATCTGTTGTTACTGGATTCGTTCCTGGCGGTGGCGATCTATCAGGATATTCACCCCATCCTGGTGGTGACGAAAGTTGATTTGGACAGCGGCAGCAGCTTGCAAAAGCTGTATACACAGGCGGGGATAGAGGTACTCTTAGCAGATTATGGACGTGCCGATACCATTCGGGCAATTGCCCGGCGGCTCTCCGGAAAAATCAGCATGATGACAGGCAATTCTGGTGTGGGCAAGTCTACATTGCTGAACGCTATTGAGCCCTCGCTGTGTTTACCTGTAGGAGAAATCAGCGAAAAACTGGGGCGAGGCAGACACACCACCCGACAGGTACAGCTGTTCCCCTGTGCTGGTGGATATTTGGCGGATACGCCTGGCTTTTCCACCTTTGAAGTGGAACAGTACCTTCATATGGAAAAGGAAAGAATTGCGAATTGCTTTCCGGAGTTTCAGCCTTATCTGGGTAGGTGCCGGTTTCATGACTGTGCCCATGTTTGCGAAAAGGGGTGCGCTGTGGTCGAGGCAGTGCAGCACGGTGATATTGCCAAGAGCCGTCATGATGCCTATATTGCACTATATCAGGCGGCGAAACAGCGAAAGGCGTGGGAAACATGAGTACAACTGCAGTGATTTTTGGCGGAGCGCCGGTGATTCTGGACCAGCAGCCACCTGTTCCAAAGGCGGATTGGTATCTCTGCGCCGATGCGGGTGTACGTCTTGCTGAGGCGATGGGCATTACGCCGCATCGGATGATTGGGGATTTTGACTCGCTGGGTCAGGTGCCGGAGGGAGAATATGTGACGGTTTATTCCCCTGAAAAAGATGATACCGATCTGATGTTGGCGGCAAAGTTCGCTATGGCGCAGGGTTGTGATACACTTTGGTTTTACGGCGCACTGGGCGGTCGGCTCGATCATACCGTGGCGAATTTGCAGATGCTGCGCTTTTTGGCGGCACATCGGGTGCAAGGGATTCTTGTGGATGAAAACCATTGGGTCACCCTACAGCGGGGCGGTACGGCGCGCTATCCTAAGCGTGCCTATCCCTATTTCTCTCTGTTTTCCATGACAGAGACCTGTGAAGATGTGACATTGCGGGGGACTGCCTATCCATTGGAACACGGGCGGCTGTGCGGGACATTCCCTCTGGGGGTTAGCAATCAAATTCTCGAAGAAGAAGCCGTTGTTACTGTGGGAAGTGGTGAACTACTGGTGATATACGCCCGGGATGCAAAAGCGTGTGGACTGCTATAATTATAATAAAATAAGAACTTGTTTTCATAGAAAACGTGCCCAGGATTTCGAGCCAATTTTTTGGACGCAAGGCAGGAATCCATAGGACTTTGTGCCTGGCAAAGATTTCTCATGTAGCAGCCAGGAAAATTTGCCGGAAAGATGGGGCGGACTTTATGAGAACAAGTTTTAAATGTGTTGTATTAAAGGAAAAACGTCTGACAGATTTATATCTGTCAGACGTTTTTTATGGAAGAGGGATGGCTTGTCATACCCGGGACAAGTGATGCATAGAATGTGTCAACGAGAACAAAAAGAACAGGAGTGGATTGTTCAATGGATAATGGCGGCATCCAAAATATCATGCGCTACTTGCCTGTCCCGGTACGCCGGGCACTGGCGCAGCTGGACGAAAAACTTCAAGCAGAAATTCAGGAGATTCGTCTGCGGGCAGAGCGTCCGCTTTGCATAACCGTTCACGGTACAGAGCGAGTGGTCTATGCCTCGAATGATGGCAACTCTACTGCAAAGCAAGTTCCACTGTGGGTGACACGGGATATGGTGGAACAGGCGTTCCAGGCGGTGTGTGAGTATTCGGTCTATCGTCATACCAAGGAAATCCGAGAAGGGTTTATTACCATTGCCGGCGGAAACCGTGTAGGCATTGCTGGGTCGGCGGTGTATCGGGCGGGACAAATGATGCAGCTGCGCCATATCAGCAGCTTAAATTTCCGCATTGCCCATGCCTCGCATGATTGTGCGCTGCCGCTGGTACAGCGGGTGTTTGCTGTGCGGCCCCAGAGTCTGCTGCTGATGGGAACGGTAGGCAGTGGCAAGACCACGATGCTCCGGGACTTGTGCCGGCTCTTAGGTGAAAAGTGGCGGGTCAGCTTGGTGGACGAGCGCAGCGAGATGGCTGCCATGCACGGCGGACTACCTCGGTACGAGGTGGGTACCCATACCGATGTGTTGGACGGATTTCCGCGGGGGGAAGGGCTGCTGACAGCCCTGCGTGTATTTACGCCGCAGGTGATGATTTGCGATGAAATCGGTACCCCGGAGGATGCGGATGCCATTATGCAGGTACATGGCTGCGGCGTGCCGGTCATTGCGTCTGCCCATGCTGGCTCGTGGGAGGAACTTCACCAGCGGCGCGTGTTGCGCACGCTGCTGGAAGCAGGTGTATTTTCCTATATTGCCCAACTTTCTTCCACAGTACTTGGCAAAGTAGAAACATTGCGTCAGGTGGGTACATGATTCGGGGCATTGGTCTGTTGCTGGTAGTATGCTGCGGCGCAGGAGCCGGGTGGTTTTGTGCCATGCGTCTGCGCCAGTCCCGCCGGGCGGTAGAACAACTCTGCCAGATGTTGGGAGAACTATCCGTGCAGATGGCATTTCGAAGTTTGCCCGTCTATGAACTGCTGGCACAGCTGGCGCAGGCACCGGCGTATGCGATGTTTTCTTTCCCTGCCCAGGTGCTATACGCTTTAGAACAGGGTGAGCCGCTTTGTGCGGCGTGGGAAAAGGCCGTTCAGTCGGACAGCGCACTGCCGGAGGAGGCCAAGCGTATTTTATGTCCGCTGGGCAGTCAACTGGGCGCGAGCGATCTGGAAGGACAGCTAGAGACGCTGGCGCAGTACAAACGGCAGGTAGAAGCCTATGCCAGGGAAACACAGCAAAAATGGGTGCAGAAACAGCGGCTGTATGGCAGTCTGGGTTTGCTGGGCGGACTCATGGCAGCCATCCTGCTGAGTTAGGGGAAGTAGGACAATGGATATTGATCTGATTTTCAAAATTGCCGGAACGGGCATTATCGTAGCTGTGCTAAATTTGGTGTTAAAACGGGCGGAGCGAGAGGAACAGGCGATGATGACTACACTAGCAGGATTGGTTGTGGTGCTGATGCTGCTGATCGACCAGATCGGCGATCTGTTCGACCGGGTGAAGTCGGTGTTTGGCCTATGATGGAACAGACCGTGACGGCAGCAGGGGTCTGCATTGTTGCAGCCATTTTGGCAACACTGCTGAAACAGTATTGCCGGGAACAGGCGATGCTCTGTACCATTAGTGCCTGCATTGCCGTAGGGCTTGCCGCAGTGGCATACTTGACTCCGATTGCGGACACTGTTGGCACGCTTTTTGCCAAGACGCAGCTGCCCAGCGGATATCTAGATGTGCTGTGGAAGGCACTCGGCATCTGTTATTTGACGGGCATTGCGGGGGATCTATGTCAGGACTGTGGAGAGACGGCACTGGCTCGAACGGTGGAACTTTGGGGCAGGCTGACGTTGGTACTGCTATCTCTGCCGCTGCTGGAAACGTTGTTAAAAACGGTGACGGAGGTTTTATCATGAACCGATGGATGATGGGCTGGTTGCTGGCGGGGTTACTGCTGTGCTGGGGACTGTACAGCCAGGCGGCTGGTCTGACTGGCTGTGCGGCAGGCACAAACGCTGGAACGGATGCTTTTGAAAGCACGCTGGCAGAAGAGAGCGGTGGAGAACAAGTGATCGACCAGTTGGATTGGGACATCCAGTCTATTTTGAAAGAGTTGGGGCTGGATGTCTCTGACCCATCGCAGGTGCAGGAAAAATTTACACTCTCTGCCGTGTGGGAGACATTGTCCGACTATGTAAGCGGACGAATTGAACAGCCGTTCCAGATGCTCGGTGGACTGTTGACAGTGATCTTGTTTTCGGCATTGCTCCAGGGACTGTATCAGGGGAATATTCGAAAAGGTACGGGGACGGTCTTTGAATTCGTCTGTACGTTGGCGGCGGTCGCCGTGCTGGCTGATCCGCTCTGCCAGAGTTTTTCATCCGTAGAGACGTCGCTGCAAAGCGGGGCAGAGTTTATGACGCTGTTCGTACCAGTCTTTGCGGGTATTCTCGCCGCTGGTGGTACGGTGGGTAGTGCTGTTTGCTACCAGACAGGTGTGATTGCGCTGGCGGATGGCATCATTCAGCTGATCTGTCATGTGCTGCTGCCGATTTGTACGATGGTGTTCGCCCTGGCAATTGTGGATGCAGTCAGTCCTTCTGTGTCGGTGGGCGGACTGTTGCACATGACAAAACGATTTTCTACCTGGGTGCTTGGGCTGATTATGACCATCTTTTTGGGGGTGCTGTCGATGCAAAGTTGGGTCAACAGCAGTGTGGATACTGCGGCGGCAAAAACCACCAAATATGTGATTTCCAACTTTGTACCCGTGGTGGGCAGTGCTGTATCGGATGCTTATACCACCGTGCGCAGCAGCCTGCAAATCTTGCGCAATACTACGGGTGTGATCGGTATGATGGCACTATGCATCCTATTTTTGCCGCCGCTGGTGCAGCTGTTACTGTATCGTGCGGTTGTGGCAGTCGGGGCGGCTTTGGCGGAGGTACTGGGTACAAAGCGACTGCTGCGGCTGTTGCAAGGTACCCAGCAGGCACTGGCCATTGCCTTTGCCCTGCTGATATGTTTTGGTATTATGTTTGTGGTGGCAACTGCTATCGCTATGACCATTGGAAAGGGGATGACATAACGCAATGGATACCATGCGTGCGGTAGTGCTGGTGACGTGTATCATCAGCCTGCTGTGCGGTGTGCTGGATGCCCTAAAGCCCAACGAAAAATTCGACCGTCAGATGGGGCTGCTTCTATCGTCCGTGTTCCTGATCAGCATTCTTCTGCCGCTGGGCAAGGGGGTCGCAGCGTTTTCGCCGCGATGGGATATGGAAACTTCGGTATCGGATACGATGTCCACAGCAGTGGATTCGCAGGTATTGGCGCAGACAAAACAAAATGTAGAGACAGCGCTGACAGAATATCTGTGGACACAGGGCGGCATACAGGCTTCTGTTGAAGCAAAAATGCATATCACGGCGGAGGACTGCATAGAAATAGAGCAAGTAACAGTGTCCTGTACTGCGCCAGAATCGGCAAGACAGCTTTTGGCGGCGTATCTGGGAGAAGAGGTGAGATTGGATGTGGAAGAAACGGATCGAATCGCTGAAAAAACGGCTGCAGAGTGAACAGGGCATCCGATGGATTGTGTTTCTTGGCATAGCAGGCCTTGCGTGCATTCTCATCTCCGGATTTCTGCCGGATAAGGAACCTGCATCAGATTCTGCCGCTGGACTGGATAGCACCCTTGAGGAAACTGCTTATGTCCAGACGCAGGCATACTGCCGAGAGATGGAAGCGCGGCTGACGGCTATTTTGGAACAAGTTGAGGGTGTGGGCACGTGTGAGGTGATGTTGACCGCATCAGGCACCTCCGAGACTGTCTATGCCCAGGATGAGACGACCCAGCAGGATGACACCCGGCGGCAACTAGAGCAGCGTTATGTCATTTTGTCAGACGATGCCGGGGAACGGGCACTTGTGGAACAGGTTGTTTCCCCCAGCATCAGCGGTGTGATTGTGGTATGTAGCGGTGCCGCCAGCGGCGTGGTACAGGAACGTGTCACCTGCGCCGTACAGGCGGTGTTGGCGTTGCCCGCCAGCCGCATCTGTGTGGTACCGGCACAGTGATTATTACACAAAGAAAAGTGCACCAGACCCGGTGCGCAAAGTCATTGGGAGAAAGGAATAGAGTCTTATGAAAAAGCCATCTTTTATCATTGGAAAAAAACAGATCATTTTGAGCTGCTTAACCTTGATGTTGGCGATTGCCGTGTATGTCAACTATGCACTCTCAGATGAGGCAATCCAGACAGCGGAGGAACAGACACCGGATGGCGGCATTACATACGGTGACACTGCCTTTGTCAACGCCGATGCCGATACAGACAGTAGTCAGGCGGTGGAAGAAACCGCTGATGCGGCAGAGGTGTCGGAGACGGCAGGTGCCTATTCCACGGCAGAGACACAGGAAGATGTGGATACAGCGGTGGAAAATGCTTCCAGTGTGCAGGATTATTTCGCCCAGGCACGGTTGGAACGCACAGCAAGCCGAGATGAAAGCGTAGCGGCTTTGCAGGCAATGCTGGGCGGCGGTGATCGGACGGAGGATGAACTGGTGACCGATGCCATTGCAGCCGTGGAGACATCCAAACGCATTGAAAGCGAGAGTAACATCGAATCACTCATTAAAGCCCAGGGATTCCCAGATTGTATCGCCTATCTGGATGACACCAGTGCACGGGTAGTGGTGCAGACCGAGGGACTGGACGCTGCGCAGGCGGCTGCCATTAAGGACATCATTTTGGGGGAGACTGCAATTTCCGCAGAAAATATTCGAATTTTTGAGGTAAAATAGTTGTCTCCGGCGAATTTTTTTGGTATAATAGAAGAAAGAATGGTTTTACACAGCTGCCGCAGAAACGGCGGGAAAAGCACGATTTCTTTCTATTATTCTATTTGAACGTCGTATTTTGAAAGAAAAACGTGCATTTTTCGTTCAGCTGCTGTAGATTTGACACAGCAGCTTTTCTTTTTTTATTTTCATTTTTTGAAA